>NZ_DLNT01000043.1:0-99933 GCF_002477055.1 Clostridium sp. UBA7503 | reverse complement strand
AAAAAGTGGACTAACTTTTTAAAGTTGGTCCACTTTTTCTCACACTTCCAATAATATTAATTTAAAGCTATCCCTAAGCTGTAGTAACACGCTCCTTGTGGAGTTATCTGCCTAATATAACTTTTGGGGGGATAGGCAAGACTACCAAAAGTTTTATATATTTATCTAATTTTAAGTTTTTTTATCATTTGTAAGATCCCTCATTGATATATTTTTTATTTGCAAATGGGAGGCTTTATTTTTATAGAATTTTCTTAGCTTAACGGCTATATGGGGACACCCACATATAAAGTTGTTTACATGTTTAATTGGTAAGACATATCAATTTGTTACGATCTATCTTTCCTGTTACAGTAAGCGGAAATGTATCAATCATAACAACTTTAAAAATCATCATATACGTAGGTAGATATTTTTTTAAAACATTATTAATATCTGCTGTATCATATTTATTGTTAGATTTAACAAATGCAATCAACTTAGTTTGATCTGCTATATTCTCAGATATAACTGCACATTCAACTATATCTTTTATACGTAAGATAGTAGATTCAATTTCACCTATCTCAACTCTATGTCCTCGTATCTTTATTTGAGTATCCTTACGCCCCGAAAAAATTATTTTACCATCTTCACATAGAGTTACGTAATCTCCAGTTCGATATAGTTTTCCAAAAATAGGTGAGTTTATAAAAGCATTTTTAGTAACTTCTTCATTTTTCCAATAACCATTTGCAATGAATCTAGAGCAAATTAATAGTTCACCTTCATTAACGTCATATTTACTTAATTCAGAACAAATATATTTTTTTTCAAAGCAAGTATCAGGTATCTTTTTTACAACCCCATGTTTGCTAACAACAATTAAGTGAGTATCCTTTACAGGGATCCCTATGAAAGCTACGTCATCTTTCTCTGTTATATAATTCCCAGCAGAATAGGAAGATTCTGTTTGTCCGTAAAGATTGTACAATTTCACTTTATTTAATTTTTCATTGCATAATATAAAGTCATGCTCTCTTACTGCTTCTCCACCGAGTACAACTAATCGTAAATAAGGTAAATTTACAACCTTATTATAAGCATTCCAAAACATTCTAAAAAGTGAAGGTACACTATGCCACACAGTTATCTCATTTTCTTTAAGCCAGTTGTGTAGTGTAAAAAAGTTTTTAGGTTCACGCAAATCTAGTGGATATAGACACGCGCCCGATAATAATGAAGAAAAAATATCTATTACTGCGGCATCATGGCCATATGTGGAAAATAACGTTAATTTATCTTCTTTTGTAATGTTTAAATTACTAATATATTCACTTGCAAAGTGAACTATAGATTCAGCTTTTTGAATAACAGCTTTTGGTTTACCCGTCGAACCTGATGTATAGAGGATGTATACATCAGGATTATTGCTCATTTCAATAGGCAATGTGTACTCTTTAGATGCGTTATAATCAAGTTCCTCTAAAACTATAATTTGTGGTTCAGATTTCATTTTGCCGGCTAATTCTTTCGTTAAATTTACTCCTTCATAATCAGTAATTAAAAATTTAATGTTTGAATTATCTGCCATATAAATCAATCGATTTTCAGGGTAAGAACTATCCAATGGCACATAAGTCAAACCTGATAGTACACAAGCAACAATAGCAACAATGCCCGAAACTCCGTGATTGAATATTAGCCCACAACATGGTGACTTAGATTTTAGATTGAACTCATCAACATATTCCTTTAAATTTTGTGAAATATTACATGATTTCTCAATTAGTTCTTCATAAGTTAAAGATTCACTAGCTGTTTTAATTGCTAATTTATTTAAGTATTGATTCTTAATATTTAGTATTGATTTTAAAAGCATTTATCTACCCCTTTTCATTAAAGGTTAGTGTAGTAACTAAAGGTTTTAATAATAAAATAACTCCTAATGCAGCAAAGACACAAATAATTGAAACAACTCCTATAGCTAAAATTATATTGATACTTAATAATAATGAAAGTACTGGTAGAAAAATACTTATCATTAATGAAGTCATAAATTGTCTGACCCCTGATACTCTACCATGAAAACTTTTAGCAGCTGTTTTTTGCAGAGAATAATTAAAACTAGAAACTGAAATAGCATTAGATATTCCTATAAAGAATGTAGAGATTACTACGATTTCTACTGAATGTAGACCAAATCCTATTACAAATAACCCTTGAGTTATAAGACTTACAGCTGTCCATTTTAATGGACATTGTAAATTCTTAAGGTTTCCAAATATATTGGCACCTATAATTGCTCCAATAGCAAAAGCTGAATCCCAGATTCCTAACCACCACATTGGAGATTTCATTTCTGTTAATATTGGTACATATGCTATATTAATGAATGAAACCATAATTATATCGAATGTACATAAAAATACTAGACTAAGAACAATAGGATTTTCTTTTAAATTCTTAATAAGGTCATACCATTCAACAAAGAATTTTTTAAATCCAATTGTTGAGACTGTATCTTTAATTCTTTTTCCTTTACGAGTAAATATTTTTTGATTTGGTATTATTGAGATTCCAATACATGTCGCTGATACAATATATGAAAATCCATTTAATACTATTGCAAAAAGAGGAGACGTAAAGGAAATTATAATACCTGCTATGCCTGCTCCAAGAAGTTGACCTACTTGAAGACAAGTACTTGTTCTAGCATTATATCGAGCTAAACTGTTCCCATCTGCTATCATTGGTCCAATAGCAAAGCTCGCAGTTTTATAAAAAGGTCCTAATAGGCTTATAATTATAGTAGCTAAAAATATACTTGATACGTATCCCTTAAATGCAATTATGGCGCATATAATTACAACTAACCCACGAAGAAACTCTGCTATAAATGCAGACTGCTTGGCTCTTCCTCGGTCTACTGATGAACTCGCAATTGCTTGAGTAAGTAATTTCAAAACATTTTGAATTACTAATAAAAATGCAAATGCTGATACAGCTCCTGTTTTATCATATAGTATTTTACCTACAGCTAATGTATTCATCCCGTTACCGATATTTGTAATCAAGACTCCTAGTGGGATAAGAACTTTTGGATTACGTAATTTATTTAAATTAATAATAATCATCCTCCTTTTTAACACATGTCTAGATGGTTTTATAAATTTATACTTATACCAAATATTAGAATAAAACCTTATAATTATTTATTCTGATATATAACTTTAATATAACTCTGAGCTTTTCTTAGATATGAGTAATAATTATCGAATGTATTTTTCTCAACAAAGTTACCAATAACCCATCCTAGATATGAATATGAGTCACATTCAGCGGGAAGATAGTCGCCAACTTTCTTTCTAATGCATACTTTTTCAACAAATTTTTCTTTTAGAATTTCTTCTTCGCCTTCAATAGATTGTATTATCCCATGACCCTTATATTCAATATTATACCAATAATGTGTTGAAGATGCATTGCTGGTGTTTAAAGACATTTGCTTGAGCAATTCTAATTCATTCTCTGTATGATCCTTTAATGAGACTAATATTAAAGCTTCATAAAATGAAACACCTAAGGCTTTTTCGAAAAGCTGATAAAAGCATCCACCTGCACCTGGTCGTAATGCAGATTCAATTACATAGCCTTTGTTATTTCTCATTCTAATTTCTGTATGTGTTGCCCCTGATATTACTCCAGTTGCTTTTACTGCTTCATGCGATAAGTCTAGAAGCTCTTTCTTTATCTCTTCTGATAAGGATGGTTCTGTCAAATATAACCGATCCGGAAAAGAAGGACCTTGAGGATTTCCCTTTGACATAATTCCATTAAGTATCGGGCTACCTTTAAACCAAATTGTATCTACTGAATATTCTTCTCCATCTATATAATCTTCAATCAAGAATCCTGACTTTACAGCCTTTTCAACATTTAGTGTGGAAACATTGAAACGAAGAATTTTATTTATCTGTTTTTTTAATTCTTCTTTATTAAAAACTATTCCCACACCAGCGCTTGCTGCTCCATGAGCTGGTTTTACAATAAGTGGATACTCTAAGGAACTCAAATCAACATCTGCAAAACTTTTTGCTGAACAAGATGATGGTGTAGATACATTAGCCTCTTTCCAAACTGATTTCATACGACTCTTATTACGCATAATATCATATGTCTCCACTGGACTAGGAGATATTCCAAGATATTCTGCATATTTCGCAATATTGACAGAAAATTGTTCAACACATGATATTATTGCATCTGGACGTCCCATAAATTTTTCAACCTCATTGCCTAATACTTCAATAGGCAAAAATGGATCTATTTTGATATTAGGATACTGAATTTCAATTTTAGATTCACTTGCATAAAATAAATATGGGTCATGTCCCAGCTTTTTAGCAGCAGAAGCTATAAGTGGTCCATTAATTTCATCTGAAAAAATCGCTATTTTATTTTTCTTCATAATAACATTCATTCCTTTCGCTGTGTTCAAGTCACAAAATTTAATTAAAGTGATTATTTCACCAAATATTGTAAATAACATAGATAAGTATACAGGTGTACTACAGAGCACGGCAGAGTAAGTCTGATCGTAATTTATCGTAATCCATATAATAACATGTGCCGAATACTTTTTTAGTACAAATAATTGTTCCAATGACCACGTAAATTAATCTTTGTTTAAACAAAGACCCTTTAAGATCATGAGTATTCAATCAACACTTGTGTACTCTATTTTTTATTTGTAGGTGATATATATGTTAAAAATTGTTTACCAAGTATGTTGTGGTATGAATGTTGCCAAAAAACATGATGCGCTTTGGCTTGTAGACTTGTACAAGCATGGTCTCCTTCATGGAAGCTTTATTCTTCCTAAAAATATCATGGAGTTACGAGACCTTATGTTCTATCGCTTTAAACTTACCAAATATTATCAACTAATTCTTATTGAAACAGGGTATACAATAGATATTAATACAACTTAATATATTTTATTACACTCTTTACAACAAGTGTAATTCTTGCATTTTCACATATTGTATTGTATGAATTAATTTATGAAAATATATGTTATATACAGGTTGTGATTCAATAATGTAGAGGATTTTAAGTTATTTCTGAAATCGGCACCAATATTGTACTCTTCAAGGATGCAAAACACCTATATTCTTAGGATGGTGTTACTTCTTAAAATAATTTACTATCATAATATAAAACTATAAGAGATACTTCAATCACATACCTCTAAGCTATTTAAATTGAAAATATCCCTATAACTTCATTCTTATTTATCCTTTACTTAATGTATAATTATTTCCTATTGTTTTTTTGAGTTTAACATATCTAAAATTAGACGCGGAGTCTTTATTTGTTCAATTTTAAAGCTCTCATAGTCAATTTCAATTTGAAGGAGCTCTTCAATTCTAAATAATAGTTCCATTATTGCAAGCGAATCAACGCCAAGATCCTGAATATCTGTATCAGCAACTTCTTTAAAATCATTAATAATTAAATTCATGCTTTCTTGTGAAATTATTCCATTGAAGACTTTATAAAGCTTATTTTTCATCTTTAAATTACACCTTCTTCTATATATTTTTTAAAATTTTGATAACTCACTCATTCTTAGAATACATTATTGCAAAAATAAACTATCTTAATATATATTGAACTAATGTATTTATATAGACATAGATTAGTTACGTGAACAGAGTTACATTCTTTTATTTATGGTTAAGGCGGATATTTGTATACGCTTTCTTACCATGACTATGCCATTATAGAGTGATTTTAGCTATGTTTTAAATTTAAATGGTATATTAGAAACTAATTTTTTAATATAATAGCATTTGCTTCGCAAATAAGTTTTTGATATATTTCAAAATCTTTAATTAATGCACTCAATTCATTTATATAAGAATTCATAAAGTTTATATTAGGGCGTGAAAATACCATACTAGCCCACTTTAATAATGATTTTAATCTCTCTCTAATTATAGTACTCTGGTTTAAAATAGCCTGAGAATGTTCTTTTCCAACTATGCTACTACACTCAGTATCAGCTAAAATAGAATTCCAAGCAAACAACATTGGTTCAATTTTATTTGCAATATGCCTATGCATACGCAATTGATTTCTTTTACTAATTTCATTAAGAACTAATTCTTTTTTGTATGACTCAAAATAATTTAAAAGTTCATATAATCCAATATTATTAATCTTTAAATTTGGATTATATTTTTGTTTAACTAAACCTTCATCATAGTAAAATCCGTATAAATTTTTCATTATTTCTTTATATAGTTTCACACCACTACACTTTAGTTTTTTAATCAATGACTCGGTTGCACGTATAAAAGTAATAGTTACTTTTCCTTCTCCATCTTTAGGAAGTTTCGAAATAAATTCTTTAAATTCCATTGGTATGCAAGTTAAGGAACATGTCTTACCGGTTTTTGTATAATAAATTAAATCATCTTTCATACCTTCAAACAGAGTGCTCGTAACATATAAGGTTCCATCAGGTCTCTCCACAGTAAACATTGCATAAGCTTTATAACCATCAGAAAATTTTTCTTTCATTATGCCGCGAAGCTTTTCTGTTTCAACACATAAGGTTTCCGTAATTAAATCAACAATTTTACTAAGCCCATTTTGTATTGGCGTAATAGGCTCATTATTTTCAGAATATAAAAATCCCCAAAAACGGTCTGCAAATAACCAATTGAAATTTTTCATATTAGAATTTCTTTTTAAATAATGATATAAGGAACGATCATAACATACGTAAATAGCACTTTCTTCTCTTTCTTCTGTGGTAAGTTGAATTGAATCAAAATGGTGCAACATTGATTGCAATATATCCCTCCTCTTGTATAAAATTAATAAATTTTATTGACTAATATTTAAAAAGTTATTTGCTTTTTACTTGACTATTATAAGTTAATCAATGAATTATATTTAATTTTTAGTTTGTTCTTCATCTTTGTTATCAAAGTCTTTCTATTTCTTCTACTAATTCTTTTACAGCATTATCTTTTGATATCTTCCTTATAATTTTTCCTTTTTTAAATAGTAGAAACTCTCCATCTCCGCCAGCTATTCCTATATCTGCATCTCTTGCCTCTCCTGGTCCATTTACTGAACATCCCATAATTGCCACTTTTAAATTTTTATTTATAGAAGATATTTTGGCATCTACTGCTTTAGCTACTTCAATTGAATTAACTTTACATCTTCCACAAGTAGGACATGAAACTAATTGTATACCCTCTTTTCTTATCTCTAATCCTTTAAGTATTTCTTTAGCAACAGTTACTTGTTCAATAAGATCTCCAGTAAGCGAAACTCTTACAGTATCTCCTATTCCTTCAGCTAAAAGAGTTCCTATTCCTAATGTAGACTTAATTGTTCCTTTATAAGAAGTTCCTGTTTCAGTTACCCCTATATGAAGTGGATAATCTGTCATTTTTGATATTTTTCTATAAGCGTCTATACTCATAGGAACACTAGATGATTTAACTGCAATTACAATGTTTTCAAAATTAAAAGTTTCGAAAATATTACAATAATTTAATACGCTTTCAACCATTCCATCTGCAGTTATCCCATTATATTTCTTTAATATCTCTTTTTCCATACATCCTGAATTTATTCCTATTCTTATAGGTACTTCTTTAATCTTTGCAAATTCAACTAGTTTTTTTAATTCAAGCTTATCAGCAATATTTCCAGGATTTATTCTTATTTTATCTACACCATTTTCTATACATGCTAGAGCTAATCTATAATCATAGTGAATATCAGCGACTAAAGGTATTCTTATTTCTTTTTTTATTTTTTTAATTGCATCAGCAGCTTCCTGATCTACTATAGCAACTCTTACAATTTCACAACCTGCAACCTCTAATCTTTTTATTTGATCTATTGTAGCTTTGATATCTCTAGTATCACTATAAGTCATAGCTTGAATAGTAATGGGAGCATCTCCACCTATAAAAACATCTCCTACCCTTATTTTTCTAGTAGTTCTTCTTTCCATAAAAATACTCTCTCCTAATCTAAAATATATTTTTAAATGCAAGCATATATATCTAACAGACTTAATGTAATAATTCAATTATAACAACAAGGAACCGTTCTTCTCTTTTTTACTACAAGTTCTTAATTTATAGGCTATAGGAATCATGTGCAAAACTTGAATTAATCATAAATTTGTTACTTTATAATACTTATATCTCCTCGAATACCTATCTTATCTTTGTAAACAATAACTACTCCAATTATTTCATCTATAGCTTCAGTACTATTAATGACTGTTAAAATATCGTCTTCTTTTTTAACCTTATTGCATAATGATGTAGCATATGCATCAGCTAATGCTGTATTTTTACATATTACTGTAACTGCATCTGCCTTGCCAAAACTTAGAGAATGTCCTACTGTTCCAGAAGACGTACATATTCCAACTGGCAAATATGACTTGTCTACTTGTAGCTTCAACTTAGATGAAAATGGTGAATCTCCTGCAAATATTGATATCACAATATTTGTATCACTGCTTGCATATATATCTCCACCATTTTCTAAAATTATTTCATTAATATTAAACTTACTTTTTATTTCCTCTCCTATAAGGTGTGAAAAGGTTCCTGCCACTGTAGCCATAGGGCCTACTGCAGCCTTTTCTGCTACCTCAGCCATTGTTTTTGCAATTTCTGGTGCATTATCCTTTACCTTGTAAGGAACTAGAGTACTTGCAAATATCGTATCAGTTGTTATAAAATTTTCTAAAATACCCCTTAATGCCTTAACTCTTTCATATGCGAATTCTTCCATTTCTTTCTTGTATTCATCACTTTTAACAGAAATCCAAATATCAGTCTCGAAGTAGCTAATAATAAAGGATTTAAATCCTAATTTTTTCATATCATTTCTATATAATCGTAATTCATGCATAATCTTAACCAATTACGTCAAAGTTTTAAAAACTGAGTCAGTAGGTAATAACTCTACTGGTTCTTGGATAAGAAATTCACCTTTAATTATCCATTCTTTTAAAACTTGAGCAATTTTTCTGGCTTTACTCATACTTGAAATTGGGTAAGTTTTCACATCTTTATCATTAACTTTTACTGAACCTGATTTTAATTGTTCATAATTTACTATTTGTACTCTTGGTTTCTCTCTTCTTTGTATGCCATAATCAAGTAGTACTGTATTAATATCCTTATCTCTTACAGATACAAATTTCATCATTTCTTCATTTAAAATAGGTATGGGTATACCAATTCCTACACATAAACTAACGCCATAATTTTCAATTGCCATAGCCTTAATATATTCAGTACTCATTTTTTTCAAGTCACCTACTACACTTAACGTGCAACCTTGACCTATTGGAATTGATTTATCGTTCTTTTCTTTTAATGGATTATGTTGAGTTCCATTCCATGAAACATATCCAACACTACCCCCTAAAAAGATTCTACTACCAATTCCTATAGTTCGTAATTCCGGATCATTTAATAAAGGACTTAGTTGACCTGCACTTGAATAAGTTATATTTCCATAATTAGGTTTTAATTTTCCCATGTATGTATACATTAATTTATCTGTAGAATTTATTGCTGCTGCATAATTCTGATATGCATTACGTGGATTAAAGAGAATACATTGATTTAAACTATTTTTATCTACATATGTTTCTAATCCAGGGTTTGGTTTACAATCTGTTACCCCACCTTTAGCTTTTAACGTTATCTTCTCTCCAGAAACTATGCTCTCAATTACATGAGCACCACCATATAGTTCATCTGAATCTTCTTTCATTTCTGTTACTCCTAAATAAGCATCAACAGAAGCAAGTCCACCATATGCAGGAACTCCATTTAACCAAACTTTCTTCATTTTTATTGGTGGATCTGATTGACCAAAGTTAATAAATGCACCTGATGAACACATTGGTCCAAATGTGCCTGTGGTTACAACATCAACCATTCTTGTTGCTTCCTCAATACCTTTTTCAGCAATTATATCCAAAACTTCTTCTGCTGTAAAAACAACAGCTGTTCCATTCTTTATCTTTTGATTTATCTCTGCATAAGTTTTAATTATTTTTAAAATTTGTCTCACCCCTATTAATATTATAAATTTAATTTTTTTTACTAGGAATATATTTCTCTTTTGCAAGAATATATTCATCAATATTTTGCAACTTAAAAATTTCATCTATTGGCGTAATCTTTTTTTCAACACCTTGTACTGTTCTTTCTTCAAAAATCTGTCTTGAAACCTGTCTCATTGCACTTATAGATGATCTAATATTATGATTTCCCCATATAATTAAAGATATTTTCATGTCAATAAACTTTTCAATAGGCTCTTTATAATATTTTGTAGGTACTATTATAATAGGTTTTCTATTATCCCATCTTTTCATAAACTGTTCTATTTCTGATGCATTATCTAATTTACTATGTATAAGTAACGCATCTGCACCACTATCAGCATAGGCATAAGCACGTTTTAAAGTTTCTTCCAATCCTTTCCCTACGATAAAAGATTCTACTCTTGCTACTATAACGAAATCGGGATTACTAGAAGCATCTTTTCCCGCTCTTATCTTTCCACAAAACTCTTCTATATTAGCTAACTCTTGTGTCTCGGATTCTACAAAAGAACACATTTTAGGAAAGTTTTTATCCTCTATGCATACCCCTGCAACACCAATTTGTTCTAATTTCTTAACAAAAAGTCTAAAATTATTAAAGTCGCCAAAGCCAGAATCACCATCTAATAAAATTGGAATTTGTGTACCATTAGTCATAAATTCACATATATCGCACACTTGTGTGCAACTTAATTCATTAGTATCTCTTACACCTAGTGAAGCAGACATACTAAGTCCACTAGCCCAAATACCATCAAATCCTGTTTCTTCAACAATCTTAGCTGATAAACCATTATGTGCCTCCATTATGAAGTTTGTTTTTCCATTATAAAGTAAATCTTTTAGTATCTTTGATTTATTCATATTCGTTAACCATCCTATCATTAAATATCTATTATTTACATAATTTATAATTAAATATATTTATTAAACTAACTAGCAACCCAGAAAATTCATAAAACGTTCTTTATAAAATTCACAAGTTTCTTTTGGTCTTCCTAAATCTTTAGCTGAACCTTTTAAAACCTTAATTAGAATTAAAATGGTACCTTTTTTCTCATTTTCAAACTTAATTGTTTTTTCTAAATCATCTAAAGTATTTATTCTATAAGTTCTATCATATCCACAAGCTTTAGCAACTTCATCTATCTTAGTTATTTCTGAATTACAACGTTGACCACCAGTTGAATCATAAGCCTCATTATCTAAAACAATATGCATAAAATTGTTAGGCTTATATTTTCCTACAGTAGATAAGCTACCCATCTTCATTAATACTGCACCATCGCCATCTAGTACTATTATCTTTTTATCTTCATTACTAAGAGAAACTCCAAGTGCAATTGAAGCAGCACATCCCATAGATCCAACCATATAAAAGTTATTTTCACTTTCTTTACCGTAATAATACAACTCCCTAGATATTTTTCCAGTAGTTGAAATTATAACCTCATCACCTTTTAATGAATTACTTATAGTTTCTATGGCAGCTACCCTTTGTATTGTGCCACTACTATAACCATCCTCATATTTATATGATTCTAAAAAACCTTTTTTTAGTAACAAGACTACTGAAGTATCCATGGTATTTATATAGTCACTTAATCTCTCTACTTGTTCTTCATACTGATTTTCATCTAAAAACTCATATTTTACACCTAAAGCTTTTAATAAATCTTCAGTTACAGCTCCCATTATTTCATGTTGAGGCTCATCCGGTATCCCTATTTCTCCTCTTAAGGTAACAACTATTAAAGTTTTTAGCTTAAACAGTAAATTTAAAGAAGTTAAAGGATTTATTATGTTTCCTAATCCAGAATTTTGCACCATAACAACAGGTATCCTATTGCTTAAGCTGAATCCTGCTGCTAATCCCATTGCTTCTCCTTCATTTGCTGTAGAATAATAATCATAAGTATCTTTATTGTCTAATATAAAATTTATTGCTGGTTTAAGGAATGAACATGGCACTCCCATATATGGTCCAAATCCCTTTGAATTTAATGTTTCAATAAAATACTTTGCTTTCATTTTTATCCCTCACAATTTTTTAAATGTGTATTATGTTATATGATAATTTATTTTCTAACGGTTATATGAACACTAACATTATTTATCTATAGTTGTTCCACAAACTTTTTTTCCACTTAATGCATCTGCTATTCTATTATCTTTATTTCCATTTACAATTACTGATTTAATACCCAAGTCAGCTAATTTAAGAGAAATATTAACTTTATTTAGCATACCACCCGTAATATCACTAGAATTATAATTTGAATTCCACATTTTATTTAAGTTACTTCTATTTAATGTTTTCATTACAGTAAGGTTATCATTTTCATCTTTCGATAATACTCCATCTACATCTGATGCCCAAATGACCTCTGAAGGATTTAATTGAATAGCCATTTCCTCAAGTATATGATCACTTGATAAAATGAAGTATTTTTTAAAATCATCCCATACTGTTCCTCCATGTAAAATAGGCACATAATTCTTATTAATGTAGTATGTAATTATATCCAAAAAAGAATCTACTATTTTGCCATTTTCACAAGCAAATATAGATTCAAGATCTATACTTCTTACTGGAACTCCAGATTTTAAAAGAGTATTTGCAAAATAATTATGAAACTCTTTAATATTAACTTGAATATTTCTTGCTAATGTAGAATTTTCACATGATATATAACCTTTTTCATATAAAGGAACATAGGTACGACCAAAACTACCTAATCCATGAACTAATATGAGTGGTTCATTATATTCCTTTAACTGAAGTGATATTTTTCTTATATTTTCTTCATCTATTTCACGCCATATATTTTTATGGGTCATTAGACTTCCACCAATTTTCAATAACTTCATAGTATACCTCCAAAACAAATAAAACCCTTTATTGAATTGATTTTTTTCCCATAATTATAGACTTTTTAATTATCTCTTTACGAAGATACATTTTGTCCATTGTTCCTACACCATTCTTAAATTCTATGTTAAGTAATTTATTTAGTTTCTTTTTACAGTCATTATTATGAGTTACAATATAACTTTTACCATCACTAATGCTAATAAGATTTAACATCCAGTCTTCACCTAAATTACGTAGAGTTTTTTCAATAATGTCTAAATTATTCTGTAATATATTTAATCCTTTCCAGACTACTAATTGTCCAAATACACTAGGTAAATAATCTGTAGGTTCCATAGTCTTGACATCATTGTTAATAGCAATTTCCAAATTGGATTCAATTCTTTTTTGACATTCAGAAAAATATTTTAACGGCCAATCCTCTGGCAAATTTGCTATTTCGGCAAGAGTTTTGTAAGCACTAATATCGCGCTCAGTTGTAATATTCGATTCGAAATTAAGAGTATTATCTAAAATTCCAGTTGCAATTAACCGTGCACTATCATAACTAATCTTAGAAAGTAAATTGTTAAATTTATACTTTTCAAAAACTAACGTGCAAGCAGAACCAATAAATTCAATATTAGCTTTTTTACCAAGTTTTTCTTCCCAATATTCTTCAAATCCCACATGGTGATCAATAATTTCTACAATCTTTTTTTCTACAACAATAGGATCAAAAAATTTGTTATTTGAAACATCAATTAGTATAAACTCATCCTTGTCTTTTGGTTCATACTCATTAAGTTTTAAATCCCATCCTTGTATAGTTGGTGTAATACTTTCATTTAGTGGAGAACTACTAACAGCTTTAGCCTCATATCCTTGTAATCTAAGTAATTCCGTATAGGCAATACACCCACCATAAGCATCTATATCCATATAAGAAGATCCAGAAGTAACTACTTTAACTACTTTTTTTGAATCATTTTTAATAAACGAATTCAAATTATCATTGTCTATATCCATATATACTTTAGCTCCTCTATTATTTAAAACCATAAATAGTAAATTAAACTCAATAATCTTAAAAATAAAAAACAGACATTTTGCATTTTTATCAATAGTTCACCTAATATAACTATGTCTGAAACTTTTATACTTAATTCTTTAAATTTTTTATTGAAATTGACGTATATAAAAAAACTTTAATAAGCATTTATTATATACTTGTAAAATTATTTAAGTTGTTGTGCACAATTATAGTTTTTATTTTATAAATTTAATTTTCCTATTGTACTTTTTCAATAAACATTTCTTCAAGACGAATAAGTTGATTATATCTTGAAGTACGATCTCCTCTTCTTGGTCCACCAAGTTTTATAAATTTTACTCCAAGAGCAACAGCAAGATCACACATAAAGGAATCCTCAGTTTCTAATGATCTATGCGATACACATAAAGTCATTCCCTGTGATTTAGATTTCTCAACTGCACGTAAAGTTGCTGAAAGTGTACCTGCTTGATTCATCTTAAGTAATATCCCATCTGCTAGAGAAATATCTATATACTTAGAGTTTGTAGCGAATAAGTCATCACCAACTATAATTACTTTAGAATCTAATCTCTTCCTGAGATCTCTCCATGCATCCTCTTCATCTAGATCAAAAGGATCTTCAAGATATACTATTGGATACTTTTTGCACATATTTATATACTCTTCAATAATATCTGTTGCCATTTGTTTCTTACCAAAAATATTATATTTTCCATCTTCTTCTCTAAGGTGTTCTGCTGCTACATCTACAGCTATCCCTACTAAGTCAATATATCCAAGATCATGTATTGTCTTAGTAACTATTTCAAACATTTCATCCATACCAATTTCATTAGCAATCATACCACTTGATGATGAATATCCATTTAAAAGTTTTCTTTTTTTTAGTAAATCTTCAATATATTTGTATATTTTTTTTGTAGCTAAAAGAGCTTCGTCAAGAACTGAAATATTTACTGCTAACATAATTTGTTGAAATGGTAAATTGCCTTCACTATTATGAATTCCTCCAGAAAAAACCGCAACAAGAGGATATGGCATTTTTATGGTTGTTTTTGCTAACTTAGAAATATATGATACTAAATTACAAGAAGAACTTGAAGCAGCGGCTCTAGCAAATGCTAATGAAAGAGCTAAACAAACATCAGATCCTAGTATATTAGCCCACGATTCCAATTTTGAGTCAAACCCTTCTTGGCTTATAAAAGAGCAGCCTTTAAATTCTTGAACTTTAATATTTAAATCTGAAATAATACTAGATTTTTCAGAATCTAACCCAAAAGTTCTTGTTGTTTCCCTTCTTCCTGGTAAAATTGCCACTGGCGCAGAAGCTCTCCCAAAATTTCCACCCAAAAGCATAACTTCAGCTTCTACTGCAATTCCACCTCCAGAGTTAAGTATTTCTCTTATCTTGATTCCACTAATATTATATTTCATACATTCCATCCTTTCTGTAATTTACCAATAATGGAATCAATTCAATGGCCTTTTCCATATGTAGTCCACCATTTAAAGCAAATCTCTCTGCAAAGCGATTTGCTCCATCATGACCAATAATCGATCCACTAACTAGTATAGGTACCTTATCAGTTGAGTGAATTCCTAATTCACATGGAGTAGCATGATCACATGTCACCACTACAATATCATTTTCATCAATATGACTTATAAGTGGAGCGAAGAAATTCTTGTCTATTAATTCAATTGCTTTAACTTTTTCCTCAGGCCTATTGTCATGTCCTGGCTCATCTGGGCCTTTTAAATGTACAAATATAACATCTGTTTCTTTCTTGTTAACCTTAATTTCTAATTCCTTTAAAAATTCACTCTCAGACTGTGACTTTTCAGCTTTAGAATAGAAAAACTCTCCTCCTATTAATCTTGCTAATCCACATTCTGCTGGAATCTGACCATATAAAGCTACTTTGCATCCATACTTTTGAAAAAATGAAGGAAGTGATTGAGGATTTTCTCCTCCATCTCTAACAAGTAAAAGATTAGCAGGTAACCTATTTTCAATAACTCGCTTAAGATTTATAGGATGTTCTTTTAATACTTTATGAGATCTTTCTATAAAAGCATTAACAATGTTAGCAGTATTTTGAGCACCTTCATCATCTATCAAAGGAGTACATTTTAGTGGTATAGGCGTATAATTTAGTACAGGAACACCGAATGGACCTACATTCTTAAATCCTGGATCTGTATTTGATACAAGACCAGAAAGTTGCAACCCATTACCAGAAAAGCATAAAATTCCGCGATGATGTCCAAAAGCAAGTAACTTGAAAGTAACATCTCCGAAGTCACTTAAATCTACTTCCTTACATATAGCATCAGCCAATATCTGAAGCTCGTTATCCTCTAAATCGCGAGATGTTCTTCGATCAAGTTTATTATTTATATTATCAAAACTTGCAAAATTCACGCGAAAAGCTATAGAAGATTTACTATTATCCAAAAATCCTGTTCCAAGCCCTTCCAATGGACCTCTCCCAGTATAGTATTTCATAGGATCATATGAAAGTAGTGCCATTGATCCTGAGTCCGATTCTGGACATATATTATCATCTATAACTGTTATCATTGTTTGTTTACCTTTAGAAGCAAGCTTATCCAAGTTAGGTGTGCAAGCTTTTTCTAAAGGTGTTTTTTTCCCTAATATATCTATAGGCCTATCTGCCGCTCCATCTAAGACAATAATATATATTTTATTCATAATTACCTCCAAACATTTATATTACTATAAACAATATATTTACTACTAAAATATTTTCAGCCTTATCCTATTTTTAAAAATTTAGAGCACGTATTCTTTCATCTATGCCTAATTCTTTTATAATTCTAGCAGTTGATGGATATACCATTTGTTCCCAAGGTGCACTTTGTATAATAGCATTTCTAACTTTAGTCGCTGAAATTCCTTTATCTTTACTTTTCCATAAAACATATGTTTTAAGATTTAAATTTTTAAGTCTTTTTAATTTTTCCTCTCCCCAACTATCATAGATTGTTAAAAAATATATTGCATCTTGTGGCGCATAATACTCTATTCTCTCTGGGAAACCTATTGGAAATGGAGTAATAACAAACTCTGAGCAAGGTATGCCAGCCTCAACTAAAGCATTTTCAATCATGATCATCCTCTCGTAATACGTACAAGGATTTGTTGTAGACTTCCCACGGTTTTCATCACAACTCTCAGCAGGAGACTGCCATGGATCAGGCGACGTAATCCCTATTATAAGTTTCTTGCAATGTTTTTTTGCTTCTAAAATATATTTCATATGATCTAAATGTAAAACTTGAAATCTTCCATTAACTAATCCTATATCTACTTGTTCCATAAACATACTCCTCTATAATTTATTTATACATTTAAACGCTTACATGATTATGAAATCATTTATCTATATATTACTGAAAACTAACGCAATGTTTTTTTATTTAAGAGTTTAGATACTCCCTCTCCAATAATCTTAGCAGCCTCATCAATTTCTTCTTCAGTAGTAAATCTTCCCACTCCAAATCGAACTGAACTATGTATACGTTCATGTTCTAATTTCATTGCCTCAAGTACATGAGATATCTTTCCTGTTCCACTAGAACAAGCTGATCCAGTAGAAAATGAAATTCCCTTTGTTACAGAAAAAAGTGATAATGCCGACACACCTAGAAAAGAAACATTAAGATTAGAAACAATTCTATTCTCAATAGAACCGTTAACTTTAATATCTTGAATCTGTTCTCTTAATTTATTTAATAGCCTATCCCTAAGTTTTCTTACATGTTCTCTTTCTTGTGCTCCACTAGAATAAACTAGTTCAGCAGCTTTCCCTAAGCCTACTACCCCTGGAACATTAATTGTTCCAGCTCTAAGCCCTCCTTGTTGTACTCCACCACAAATTTGTCCAGTGATATTAACTGGATTTGTTGATAGTCTGACATAAAGAGCTCCAACACCTTTAGGTCCATAGAATTTATGTGCTGAAATAGTTGCTAAATCAACTCCTAATTGATCTACATTAAATTCCATAGACGTAATAGCTTGGGTTGCATCTGTATGAAAAAGTGCACCATATTCATGTGCTATACTAGCAATTTCCTTAATTGGCTGAATAGTTCCTACCTCATTATTACCGAGTATAACAGATACTAATACAGTATCTTTTCTCATCTCTCTAAGAATATCATTAGGATTTACTCTTCCTTCATGATTAACCCCTACATAAGTTACTTCCACACCTTCACGTTCCATTTTTCTACAAGTTTCAATGACTGATGGATGTTCTATTTTGGTAGTAATAATATGTTTTTTTCTTTTATGAGGTAATGCATCTATAACACCACAAATTGCTAAGTTATTTGATTCTGTAGCTCCCGAAGTAAAAATAATATTATTTGATGATGATGATCCTAAAAGAGTTGCAACTTGTTCTCTAGCATTATCTACAGCATCTTCTGCTAACAATCCGTATTCATGAGACGTACTAGATGGATTTCCATAATATTTATTGTAGTACATAGACATACTTTCTATAACTTTGGGATCTACAATAGTCGTTGAATTATTATCTAAATAAATATTTAATTTATTTTTCATTGAGGACTCCCCTCCTAACTTATATTCTGCATGAATAAATCTATTTTTTAATATGTATTTATCTGCATTATTATTGAGTAGTGATTTTATATAATTAACATATAGTTCTTATTGATACATAAGGCGTGTTACATAATGTATATGAATTTCACGCCAAATATAATTTCTAATCATTTAACTACTATGTTTTTTGTATCATTTACAATACCAATTTTTTTGAAGCCATATGATTCTAATTTACTAACTTTTTCTTCATTAACTGAAACTAAAACTGCTCCATTAGTTTGTGGATCCACTAAAGCTAATTCTGATATACTTGAAATGTTTAATTTTACTTTATGTTTTCTTTTTGTATACTCTAGATTGTCTAAAATAAATGATGTTTTAATACCAATATGTGATAACTGAGAAATTGAACTTAAAATTGGTACCTCTGATAAAAAAATATCGGCTCCATGCTCAGAACCTAACATTTCTGATAAATGCCCTAACAAACCAAATCCAGTAACATCCGTAAGGGCATGTACACTAACTGAAAAAGCTGCTTGAGCTGCTTCTTTATTTGATGTTGTCATAATAGAAATACTCTCTTCAAGAGCCTCTTCTCCTAACATTCCATGGAAAACTGCACGTAGTGCTATTCCAGTACCAATAGGCTTAGACACCATTAAAACATCTCCTGACTCACAGCTACATTTAGCGATATAACCAGATTCAGGAGCCTTTCCTAAAACTGAAAGCCCAACAAGAGATTCCTCACTCTTTATTGTATGCCCCCCACTAACTTCTACACCTTCACTTTTACATGCACTAAAAACTCCGCCTAATACAGCTTGAGCTTGTAAGTTAGAGTCAGTCTTTGATATCACAAATGTAACCAATGCATGAGTGGGTATACCTCCCATTACATAAATATCACTTAATGCATGAAGTGCAGCAATTTTTCCAGCAATATATCCATCTACTCCCACAAGAGGGCCAATATCTGTACTTAAAAGTAATGTCTTATCATCAATTTGTACAACAGCAGCATCTTCTGGATTTTCCGCAGTAGTTACAGGTTCAAAATCGCCCGCAATTAAATGTGCACCATTTACAAGCCTAATTAGATCACTTCCTGAAACTTTTGCCAAACATCCACCTCTCTCACACATAGATATTGGAACAGTTTTACTATTTTGATTATTTTGATTATTTAAATTATTATTCATTATTACACCCTCTAACTTAACTACTTTATTAAAATTAATCTTCGTATAACAATAAGTTATACATCTGATTTCATATAAAAATATATCATATTCATGTATAAATTTCAACATTTTTCAATAAATTTCAATAAATTTCAATAATCACAATTTTACACAATAAAATTGAAATTTATACCTATTTATATATAAAACTTGATTTGCCTAATTCTCTAAAGTCACTAATGGTCTCAATCTATCATCATCAATTCGGGGTATCTTCTCTATATGCTGATTATAATGCTCATTATGGTACTGGTAAAAGTGCTTCCATATATAGACATGGAAGTGGTCAATTTTCAACATTTTATACTAAAGTTATAAATACTAATGCTACGAATGCATTAATTGCATTTAGAAATCCTCCTTACCATGTTTTTAGCTTTTTATGTTTTTATGTTCTTATACCCTTAAAGCATTGATATAACTAACATTAAACCTCCTAGGGATAAATAGCATTTTATAAATATATATATTTAATTTTTTCAAATATAGTTCTTACTTAAATTTCGGCTATAACCTTTTGATTAGTTGGAAAAATTCTATAATATTAAGCTTTCCTATTACGCCTTAAATCAATTGTATGTAACAGATTTAAAAACTGTCTATGATTATGTATTTTATAATATCCTAGATAATATTATAATTTAAGCCAATGATAACTTAATATCATTGGCTTAATTTTAGTCTTATAAATCTATTCCAGGATTTGTAGTAATATCATCTGCAAAGATAGCTATACCATCTACTTTTGTACCTTGCTCTACTCTAGGTTGAGTAGATGGATTAGCTGGATAAGTAGTACCATCATATTTGACCCATGCATAGAAACTTTCTATACCGCCTCCAGCTACATACATAATTATATCCCTATAACCATTTGTCTTAGTATCGCTGATAATAACTGGGTTTCTTACAAGGGAAAATCTTGATAATAATTTATTTTCACCATTTTTCTGTTCAAAAATAGCACCACTGCAGCCACCGGTACCGCAAACATACGGGCCTACCAGATAGACGAAAACTTCAGGATTTCCATCTTCATTCAGGTCTACTTTATTATAATAATACTTTACATTGCCACCCATTTCTTTTAAATTGAATTCCTCTTCTATGGCCTGTTCAAGTTTCACATCCCTATCAGTTTCAGAAGTAATAAATTCTACTGACGAAAAATCTATGCCGAACTTTTCGCCATAAAGGCTAACTTGAAGTAGCTGATTTTTTAAGTGAAGCAATTCCTCTTTTGAGGGATAAGGATATTCAAAGGCCAAAGCCCTATCAATTGATTTCAAAGCACCTGTAGTATCACCTGTTTTTATTTGGGCATCAGCTAGATAGTACCAGTAGGTAGTTGAATCCTTCTCTTTTAAAAGATTTTCATAATAATTAACTACCTTTTTAAAATACTCAGGATATGCATCTGGCGCTAATAAAAACTTGCCATCCACCCACCTATATATCTCTACCTTATAAGCATCTCCAGTATCATGTATCCACAGAGCTAACTCGTACAATCCATCTTTACCTTCCGTACCTTCTACATCTATCTTGCTAAAATATTTGTTTCCGTCAATCAAATCACTTATTCCTGTTCCCGTCCATTCATAGACACTAAGATCGGACCAAATTGCCCCAACCTGCCATCCTACTATTAAGTTATTCATTTTTCTATCTGTTATTGGGGCAGTGCCCAAGTAAGTTATATTGTAGCCCTTGCCTTTGATAGTATCTGCCACATGCCAGCTATTATTATAGTATTTTAGTACAATAATATAGTTTTCTCCTTTCCAATAATAAGCAACAATTAATTCTAATACTCCATCTCCATCCAAATCTACGGTTATAACTGCTGGTACTTTGTAAGGGCTTTCTAGCATGATCATTTCAGCCCCTGGTGGCAAAAATTCTTTTATAGTATCTTGCATATATACACTATGCCACATATAATAACATTCCTTTATCTTTGCTCTATAGTTAGTATATGCAGGTATTTTTAATAGGTGTAGTACATTTATATACCACATAGTTAATGAAAAACCAAATGTTAATGTATTAGAGTTACTAAGGTACACTTAAAACACATATTTAATATACATTAGGTAAGAAATAAAAATCTTTATTTTTATCAAATAAACTGTCTCTTTTTAATTTATCAAATAAACCTTTTATGGTATCATCTTCTTCAAAGTTATATGCGAAAACATTAAGAATCTTGTTCTCATTACTAGACTGAAGGTCCTCATATAAACTGTCTGATACAACAATTTGACTGTTAAATAATCCTGTTACCAGTATTTTTTTATAGCCTATGCCTATAACGTCTAATTCAATATCATCAACTTTAAATTTTTTAACTTCCTTTAACTCTTTCCTATATTTAAAGTTTTTTAATCCATCATATTTTGGTATTATTAAGGTTTCATTTTCTTTTAATTTAACTTCTTTAAATCCTAGAACTTTAGATAATTTGTTATACTCAGAATTTTTAATAACTACACTATTATCTTTGGTATTAAGTAATTGAAACTTTATCTGTTCATATTTATAATTATTATCTTTTAATAAATTTTCTATTGTCATCAGTTGTTCTTGTTCCTTTTCATTTCCTTCAGCAGATATATATGTGCAAGAATACGGGAAATTATCACTTATGATAAATTCCTTAAATACAAATCCTCCTGCTAAAATCACTATAACTAGTAGACAGATTAATATTATTTTTGATTTGCTAAATTTCATTTTAACCACTCCTCTTTATAAAACATCATTACAATTAGTACTTCTTAACTGCTACTTTAATATAAACTCCGTTATTGCTAATATCCATAGATGTAATGGATAAAACACATAAAATAAATATTTGCTAAACTTATTGTTTAAACCTCTCTCACCATTATATAAAAGTATAAATGGAACTACTAATATAAATAGAAAATCTGAATTAAACATTATTTGCATTATTGTAAGATTAATATCTCCAGGATATATTTGAATGCCAGAAAAGGCTAACGGAATGAATAATATAATATATCCAATTATTTGATTTTTAAGATTTCCTCTAAAGAAATATGTTATTAATATAAATGGAATAATAACAATACCACCTTCAGTAAACATACTTAAGGGAGTTAGTATTATTGCACCTAAAATTAATAATAATTTTTTTCTGCTATCCTTACCCTTGCTATATTCTATTAGATTTATAATAGTTAGACCAATGAATAAAGTCATAAATATATTATTATGAACTGAGACTCCTTTGGATTCAAGGGCTAGATTAAGTATTCTATTTCCAGCCTCCATAAATATGGCCCATCCAAATAGTCTTATATTATAATTTAATCTACTTCTAGTATGATAAAACCCTTCTATCATCAAAAAAGCAAATATTGGTGCTACCACCCTTGATAATGGATGAAACCATAGTGGGAATATATTACTAAACGTAAAATATAGATGATCCATTAACATAAGTATTAATGCAATAATTTTAAGTTGAAAACTATTCATTTTTTTCATGTTCTAGCCTCCTAGTATTGTTTATGATTTTATTATATGCGATTAAATAAAATCCCGAGTATTTAATTACATTACATTAATCTTACTATTTTGAAAGATAAAACTTCTTATATTATCCTAAATAGAAGTAATGGTCTTCCTTTAAATTCAGTTAAAGGATGTATAGCATATAAAGAATGGGGTGGTTTAAAGCACACTATTAGATTTCTATATATAAAAGTGTATTGAAGGAATTTTTAGTAAATGAACAGGAATGGTATAGCCTTGGTGCTTTTATGACAAATCCTACTGAAAGTGGACTAGGACTTTTCATAAAAAACAATGGCATGAGAATTATAAACAAGACATAATATTATATAAATGTGTAAAGTCCTTGTAATTACAAATGTATATTCTCATGGGGAACTATAAATCATAGAATTAAGTAAAATAAAATATAATTTATTTTACAATATAACTAAAGGATTATATTTACAATTACATGTCAATAGAGTACAATTTTATTATCCCAATTTTATAAAACCGTAGGAGATGGCTGCGGTGGTTTTGTTCATTTTACCCACCTGGGCTAGTGGTAATTAATTTTACTAAAGCTTAGAAGGTGGTGGTACTGTTATGCGAGAAATGATTTTTATAGGAATTACATTATTAATCCTAATAAAATTAATATTAAAACATAATAAAGATTTTAATTATATAAAAATTAAACTTAAATTTATTGGTGTTGATATAGAGATTCAAAGCAAAGAAAAAAAGAACCCATCTTAACCGCGTTCTTTTTTTCTTAATTAAATACCTATTTAATTTTTCAGTAGCCCGAAACAAAAATAAATGTTCAGGAGAGATTAGTGTTAGCAGCACTAATCTTTTTCTTATCTATATTATATCAAATATTTATAAAAAATAAACATTAAATTATAAAAATCAAATATTTATATTTTTACATTTAATGTATATAATAAAGATTAGGTGTCTATAATTTATTTGAGTTCACTCTCAGCTATGTGCTTAAACAAAAGAAAAAAAACTCCTACCTGTATACTTAATATACAAGTAGGAGTTCTGCTTTTCCAAAATAATAATATATTTAAATTATTTTTGTATGCAGTAATTAATTTTTAAATATCACTCCATAATTCTTTTGCTGGTATTGATACTTGCCCTATTCGAAAGTCTATTTTTTCAGCTCCATTAACTGTAATAAAATAATAGCTAATAAACCTCCTATTGGTGTTAGTGTTATTTTGACACCTACCAATGGAACTACAATTTCCTCACTACCCTCTAAAATCTTCTATAACTTACCTATAAATCTTAGCATATTCTTACAAGTCTCATATCTATCCTTACCAGTTATAAAATTTTGTGGCTTAAGATAGCTTGTATACATTCCAATACTACCTCCAACTCCATAAACTGTTCCTACATTTCTAAAATCAAAATTTCTATCTGAACTTATAATAGGATGTCCATAGTAATCAGACATATATTCTGCAGCTCTCTTATCAATATCATTACTGTATACTATAATTCCTGAAAGATACCTTGTCTGGATAACTCCTTCCTCTATAGTATTGTTTCCTTCAATAATAGTGTTTTGATTTTCTGTGTTCATATTATCTTCCTCCTTAAAATTTGATTATTTATTACTCATTTAATATATATGCATTAATCTTATTTATTGGAAAATATTAATTTTATCTTTCTAGGTTATGTAGAAACTTTTTTTCTTAATCCTTTAAATATAATATTTACTGATTGATATGAAGTAAATCTAAAGTGCAAATAATTATCTTAATAACTACTTCACCACCCATAGCAAGTATAGACTCATCAATCAATACAAATATTGTTGCATTTAATAACACATATTATGATACAAATAATATTACATAATACGTTACAAAAATTGTTACAAATAAATTACATAAATAACCCTGGCTACGATTTGATTTATATTACACCGTATAAGGAGTATATAAATTCATTACTTGGTATTATACTATTTTTTATAATCAAATTACATTTAATTTATCTTAAACCTATGTTTCTCTAGGAGACCTAAACCTTGTAATACCAATAGATTAAACTCCCAAGAACATAAAAACATAAAAACATATGAAAGGAATTTAAAAATTAAAAGATAAATTTCCAACTTTTACTTGACTGAAACTAAAGAAAATACATATTGACTATGATGTAACAACACAGTATATAATTATACTAATAATAACTGTGATAGGAGAAAATTAATGAAGTTTTTTATGAAAGAAGAAAATGTAAATCAATATATAGAAATGACAAAGGAGTATGATCCAACATCTATAGTTAATAAAGTAAAAAAATATCTCCCTAAAGGTTCAACACTATTAGAGCTTGGTATGGGTGAAGGCAGAGATTTAGAATTATTGTCTAAAGAGTATAAAGTGGTAGGCTCTGATAATTCAGAAGTATTTATAAACAAATATAAGAAAAAAAATAAAGGTATAGAGGTTCTTCCTATAGATGCTACCATGATGAATACAGAAAGAAAATTTGATTGTATATATTCAAATAAAGTTCTTCATCACCTAACAAAGAAAGATTTTATAAAATCTCTTAAACTACAAAAGAATAATTTAAATAATAAAGGAATAATATTTATGACTCTATGGAATGGTGAATATAGAGAAGAAATTATGTTTGATGGTGAAATACGATTTACTTATTATTTAGAAAATGATATAAGAGAGATTGTAAAAAATGACTACGATATAGTTACTATAGAAACTTATAATGAATTTGAAGAACATGAAAATGATTCATTATTAGTAATTTTAAGAAAGAGATAATATATGAGAACAAAACTAATAAAAGGTGAATTATCAAAGCTTTTAAACATAACTAAAGCAACTATCAGGTACTATGAAGATAAAAAGGTTATATCAGCATCTAAAGATGAAAATGGATATAATCTATATGATTGGGAAGATTTAGAGAATATAAGTAATATTCTATTCTTAAAAGATTTAGGTGTAAGTATAGAGGATGTTAAAAAATATAAAGAAGATGAAAAAGATATTAAGACTTTACTAGAAGATAAAAGATATACCATAGATAATGAAATATATAAATTAAAAAACATTAGAAGTAGGCTAGATACTATACTTAATCTAGGTTGTAGTGAAAATATAGTATTAAATACTGTACAAATAAAACAAATCCAAGAAAGACAATACCTTACTTTCAAAAAATCAAAATATAATAGTATAAAAGAATTTTATGATAATGCGTATAGATTATACGCTGAAATAAGTTCGTGTAGTCAATCTTTTATATTACTCCATAAAGATTATGATCATAAAAAACATTCTTTTGAAAATAGCAAAATGCTTTTACCTTATATAGATAATGTAGTACAAAATAATTTATGTGAGATACTTATTCCAAAGTCTAATTATATTATAATTAAGTATGTATATAAAAATTTAAAAGATTTTGAATGTGCTTATGAAAAAATTGTAGATTATGCTGAATCTAATAATTTAAAGATTGATAAGTCTTGTTTTATAGAAATAGAATATAAAGATTACAGTATTTTGTACAAGGAAAAGATGTATGAATTACAATTTCAAATATTTTAATTGACATTAACGTGAATAAAAATATTTGCGTCCCAATTGCATATTGAGATACTATTTTTTACATTATATCAATAAGTAACACTATACATGAGCCAATGATATTTTTAATATCATTGGCTTAATTTTAGTCTTTTAAACATCTCTTTAAATTTTACTTCCTCATAGGTACGATCCTCTATAAGATAGTATTATTATCTATTGCCTAGGGCAACTACTTCACCACCCATAGCAAGTATAGCCTCATCAATGAATACAAATATTGTTGCATTTAATAACACATATTATGATACAGATAACATTACATAGTATGTTACAAAAACCGTTACAAATAAAACACAAAAATAACCCTGGCTACAATTTGATTTATATCACACCATATAAGTAGTATATAAATTCATCTCTAGGAAATTGGATCCTTAGACATTATCAATAACCAATAATAATGCTATAATAATGCTAGTAATTAATTATAATAACAACTATATAATGATTTTAAAAATAAAGACACATTAGGAGGACATTATGCTTACAGGAGAATTAAAAAGTAAAGTTGATAGGATATGGGAAACCTTTTGGACAGGTGGCATTACAAACCCTCTTGAGGTTATAGAGCAATTTACATATTTATTATTTATAAAAGGTCTTGATGACATAGAAACTACAAAGGAAAATGAAGCAGCTTTTCTTGGGCTTACCTATGAGGGTATGTTTAAAGAAGAGAATAAGAACCTTAGATGGAGCCAGTTTAAGAACATGGAAGCTACAGAAATGTATAACATAGTTTTAAATAAGGTGTTTCCATTTATAAAGAATCTTCATGAAGATGGAGGCTCAGCTTATTCAAAATATATGGGAGATGCTATCTTTAAAATTCCAACTCCACAGATGCTTTCTAAGATTGTAGATGGTATTGATGGTATTGACCTGGAGAAGAGAGATACTAAGGGAGATTTATATGAGCATCTTCTTTCTAAGGTAGCTACAGCTGGTACAAATGGACAGTTCCGTACACCAAGGCATATCATAGGGATGATGGTAAGGCTTATGAAGCCAACACCCAGTGATGTAATTGTTGACCCTGCCATGGGAAGTGCAGGTTTTTTAGTAGCTGCCCAGGAGTATTTAAGGGAAAATGAATCAGACCTATTTTTAAATGCAGGACTTAAGGATCACTTTAATAACCATATGTTTCATGGCTTTGATATGGATAGAACCATGCTTCGTATCGGTGCTATGAACATGTTCCTTCATGGAGTTGATAACCCAAACATTGAATATAAGGATAGTCTATCAGAGAAAAATATAGACAAGGAAAAATACACCCTAGTCCTTGCAAACCCACCTTTTAAAGGCTCCCTTGACTATGAGGCAGTAAGTGCTGAGCTACTTAAAGTGACAAAGACAAAGAAAACAGAACTACTATTCTTAGCACTAATCCTTAGAAGTCTTAAAATTGGTGGAAGAAGTGCAACTATAGTACCCGATGGAGTACTCTTTGGAAGCAGTAAAGCTCATAAAGAAATCCGCAGGGAAATAGTAGATAATAACAAATTAGAAGCAGTTATCTCCATGCCAAGCGGTGTATTTAAACCCTATGCAGGAGTTAGCACAGCCATTCTAATCTTCACAAAAACAGCCTCAGGTGGAACAGACAAGGTTTGGTTCTATGACATGAAATCAGATGGTTACTCCCTAGATGATAAAAGACAAGAAATAGAAGGCAGTGACATTCCAGATATCATTGAAAGATTTAACAATCTAGATAAAGAGATAGATAGAAAACCAACAGACCAAAGTTTCTTTGTTGATGTAGAAGAAATCAAAGATAATGGCTACGACCTTTCAATTAATAAATACAAAGAAATTGTATATGAAGAAGTAAAATATCCTCACCCACAAGAGATTCTTATGAAAATAAGAGAGCTAGAGATGGACATAAGTCAAGGCATTGAAGAGCTAAGTGAGATGATTGAGGGGTAGAGAAGATGGAATATAAAATGATGAAATTAGGAGACATTGCAACATTTGTAAATGGATATGCATTCAAACCTAATGAATGGGATACAAAAGGATTTCCTATAATTAGAATACAAAATTTAAACAATCTTAATCAGACATTTAATTATTACTCAGGTGATATTGATGAAAAATATTTAGTAACTAAAGGTGATATTTTAATATCATGGTCAGCTAGTATAGGTGTGTTTGAATGGTACAGAGAAGATTCAGTTTTAAATCAACATATCTTTAAAGTTAATTTTGATAAGATAAAGATGAATACAATATATTTCAAATTTATGGTAAGTATTGCATTAAAGAGAGCTATGCAATATATGCATGGTTCAACAATGAAACATATTACAAAAGGGTATTTTGATGCTATAGAAGTTCCAGTACCTAGCCTTGAAATCCAACAAAAAATAGCAACCATCCTAGACAAAGCCCAATCCCTCATAGACAAAAGAAAAGAACAAATTGAAGCTTGTGATGAACTGGTAAAGAGTTTGTTTTATGTGATGTTTGGGGATCCAGTTTTAAATCCAAAAGGATGGCATATTAGAGACTTAGGAACATTGGGTTACTTTAAAAATGGAATCAATTATAAGCAAAGTGATTCAGGATTTAATATAAAATTTTTTGGAGTTAGTGAATTTAAGTATGGAAATACAATAAATAATTCTAATATATTACCTACATTAGAATTACAACAAGAACCAAACGAAGAATATTTACTTAAAAAAGGTGATATCATATTTGTTCGTTCAAATGGTAGTAAAGAATTAGTAGGAAGAAGTATTTTAGTTAGAGAATTAGAGGAAAAGACAATATATAGTGGTTTTTGTATAAGATATAGAAATCAATGTAGAGAAATAATACCTGATTTCTTAATTCAATTATTTTTAGACCAAAA
Organism: Clostridium sp. UBA7503; assembly: GCF_002477055.1. Classification (NCBI taxonomy): domain Bacteria; kingdom Bacillati; phylum Bacillota; class Clostridia; order Eubacteriales; family Clostridiaceae; genus Clostridium; species Clostridium sp. UBA7503. The sequence goes on along the minus strand of NZ_DLNT01000043.1, from coordinate 69,957 downwards.
CTTTAAAAAGTCACTTAAGAAAGATAGCCGTGGTGCTAATATAAATAACTTGAATCAACAAATGCTATCGAGTTTAAAAGTAATAGTACCTCCACTATCCCTCCAAAACAAATTTGCCACTCAAGTGGAAAAAATAGAGCAACAAAAAACCCTTCTTGAACAAAGTCTTAAAGAATTAGAAAACAGCTTTAACTCCCTTATGCAAATGGCTTTTAAAGGGGAATTGTTTAATGGAATTTAATGAAATAAATACAGTTTCAGGTGAAACATATTTTAGAACACCATAAGATAGATGCAACACTTCAATATGCAATAGTAAACCAAAATAATCTTAAGACCTCATATAAGAATTATATTGGATGGTATTTTAGGTGAAATATTTACATTTACTTAAATTGGAAAAAGTAAATATACTAAAGATTTTTGGTGGGGATTCTATTTTACAAATAATTTTGAGCTGAGGATATTTCAAGAGAGGTATTTGGCGATCTAGCAAAATTTAAATATCCTACTCATCAAATAAGTTTTCATACTTTAAAAGCTCTTGATTATCTGAAGTTTGAAAGAGATGAGATTATAAAGCAGAAAAAGGCTCTGTATTATAAAGAATGGGGGAAAAATTATATGAAACAAGATTATAGGAATAATATTAATACATTATCAATGATAGGTACAGAAGACTTTAATATATACTATACAATTAATGATAATGAGACTTTTATAAAATGGGGTGATTCAAAGCACACTATTAGTAATTCTATGTATAAAGGCATATTGAAGGAATTTTTAGTAAATGAACATGAATGGTATAGCCTTGGTGCTTCTAGGACAAATCCTACTGAAGGTGGACTAGGGCTTTTCATAAAAAACAATAGCGTGAGAATTATAAATAAGTCATTAGATTCAGAATATGCATCTCTCATCGCTGCAATAATGTATAATGAGGGTTGGATTGATTATAAAGGTAAAAAACCAATAAAAATAAGGAAAATTTAATGTAATAACATGCTGACCTTGAAAAATTGGAATAAAAATTAAAGCTAAGGTTCATGGTATTAGAACTGTTTCAAAATATGTAGACGGTTTTAATATGATTTCCTGGTATTAAAGTTTAAAGGCATTGATCTTTCAATGCCTTTGTGTTTTATAAAGAATAAATATCCTTTTCTATTCGAACATACAATTGTAATTACATCCCTATACTCCCTAATTTCATGTAGAATCATATAATTATAGATTTCTTATTAATCCTTTCGATTCTTTACAGTTTCCCAAAAACCCTCATTATAGTTGGGATTTTCTGTTGCTGTGTTTTTCTCTTCCAGTAACTTATTTATGATTTTATGTAATTCCTCAATCTGCCTATCTTTCATCCTTAGCTGGTCTAGTAGAGCTTTAATGACTTCTTCGTTTGTATTCATCTAAATTCCTCCTATAGTTTCCTCAATTATTTTAGCATTAAAATATCTATTTATTATATTAATTATATATATATTGTTTAAAATTACCCATAATAAATATCCATGATAAGATATATTTCTTTGAACATAAAAAGAGTAATAATTTTAAGAATATTACTCTCTTGGTTTACAGTATAATAAAATTGGGCATTAATAATAAATTTATTTATTAACTTGTTGCATATACTCTTCTTTAGTTAATGCATATATTAAATGAAATACGTCTTTTCCATTATTGTCTCTCATATAATCATCTATAACTTTCATCCCTAGTCTTTCAGCAATTCTACTTGAGCTAGTATTTTCAGGAATTACTTGAGCTATACATTTATCAGCATTAAGAACGCTAAATATGTAATCTACACACCCTTTGATTCCTTCTGTTGCATATCCCTTACTCCAAAACTCTTGCTTTAATATATATGCAATCTCTATATAATCAGTTTCTTTTATATTTACTGGTAATATACCCATTATTCCAATAACTACATTAGTTGATTTTTCTACAGCTAAATAGTAACTGTATCCAAAATCCTCATATTGTTCAGTAATTTTATCTATCCAACCGTAAACTTCTTCATCCGAGTAAGTTTTTCCCCATCCAACAAGCATTAGTTTTTCATCTTGCAAAATGATTTTCATTTCTTCATAATCACTTTGCTCTATTTTTCTTAATGTTAATCTTTCAGTTTTTATATTCTCCATTTGTCCTCCTAATTGAAAAATATATTTTTACTAGCTCTTGAAAGTCTTATTTAATTTTTTCATTTAGCATCTCCATTTATGAACAATAGAACACTATTGTGATTTAGATACTATGTATATTATACATTAATGTTAGATTATATGGAATATATTTGAATATCAAATGGAAATGGCCTCTCTTCAATGATAACTCTTTATTCTGGTATCTATAAAAGGAACTACACTATGGATTAGCATATTTTTAGTCCTTATAATTTCCTTTTCATCATTAAAACTGTAGAGCCACTTGTACAAAGCCATATAATTTGTATTCATCTATATTCCTCCTATAGTTTTCTTTTGTTAACTTCCCTTATAAGGGTACTTTTACTTATTCCTGTAATTTCTGCAACTTCTGTATAGCTAGAATTACCACCATTTACTACCAGCATTCCTAAGGCATGTTCTATCTGCTTAGGACTATGCTTTTTAGGTCTACCCTCTTTAAATCCTGGTTTTGTTTTTGCTATTGCTTTACCACTTTGAGTACGTTCTATTATCATAGCTCTTTCAAATTCTGCAAAGGCAAGTAGATTAGTTACTATTAATCTTCCCATTGGTGTATCTTCAATTAAACCCATATTAAGAATATGGATTTTAACCCCCTTACCCATTAGCTTATCTATATACTGTAATCCCTCTTTTGTTGTTCTACAGAATCTATCAAGCTTAGTTACAACCAAAGTATCTCCAGGTTCAATATCATCTAATAATTTATTAAATACATATCTATCTTTAGCTGCACTATAACTTTCCTCAATTATTTTAGCATTAGAATATCTATCTAATATATTCTTTCTTTGATCCTCTATTGAATTACCTTCTAATTGTCCCTTGGTTGATACTCTTATATATCCTATAATATTACCCATATAATCACCTTACTTTTGAATATTAGTTTTGACACTGCTTTATATATTGAGTATAGGTTATTCCTTAAGAGGTGTCAATACTGTTAAGTTTTGACACCTCACTAATAAACTTAACTATTACGAAGCCTACATCGTTGGATTTCATAATAGTTTTTTCTCACCATAAAAACACAACTGCTATCAGTAACACACACTTCCTGACAACATTATAAAAGCTTAATTCTTTATAATGTTAATTAACTATATTCTCACATTTATAAATATAATTGGACATCTTGTTTCTCATATTGTATTATGATACATATAACGTAATTAAGGAGAATTTATGTATGAATACTTTTAGAAAAGTGAAATCTTTATTTTCCGTATTATTAATAATTCTGGTTATATTTTCATCCTACATCTATTCTTGTAGTAACACTCAATCTATAAATTTTTCAATATTTATAACGCTTATGGCTGCCTTACTTGGATTTATTGATGGCTTAGAATATATAATCATAAAAAAATCCACCAAAATAGGATATCTAATTTGCACATTATCTATTCTTCTTCCTATTCCAATTATAATTTTAACAAATACTATATCATAAAAATAATTAATTTCTCTTACTGATGTATGTTTACTAAACGTAAATCTTATCGTACTATCGCACTCTTCATCAGTTAATCCTATTGCTTTTAACACATGAGATTGCATCAATAAATTTTCAGAACAAGCAGAACTAGATGATACATATATATTTTTGCTATCGAGCAACATCTTAAATAGTATACCATTCATATTATCCAACTTATGTATATCTTTAAATGATAAACACTCAACAAGTGCTATGCACATATATCCGCAGGATCTAATTAATGAAATTAAAATAAAAATAGGTAAAGCTATGAATAAAATATAAAAAGAGCCATCTTTTGTTATGGTTTGTTTTTTAACTTACCATAGTAAAAGATGGCTCTGATAATTAATGACTAATATTAGCTGTTGGATATAGTGTAGTTCCTCCAATTGAAACATTTATTTCATTTGTCAATGGAACATTATATTCATCAATAATTGTTCTCCACCATTCCCAAGCGAGTCCGGTACACTCTCTTGCATAAATTCTTATATTTTTTGCATTAGCTGGCAGTGGAATTACTGTAGAGTAATGAGCTGTTTTGTCCTCCCAACTTCCATCCCATCTCTTATGTTCCAGTACCTCTTGTCCACTCTCATCATAAGAAATTTCATCCCATGATATATCAAACTGGGCAACATATGCACCATAATGGTCAAGGTTTATTTTCCCTTTAGAATATTCAGTAGATGTAGTTTCAATATAATCTGTTTTGTTATGAACTGCTGCAACTGAATTATCTTTTAAGAATACACTTGTATATGATATAGGATATGCTGGATTTTTAGGATTAAATTCAGCATTATTTTTAATTACATTTCGTATTTCTTCAAAATCCTTTGTAATAATCTTGTTATGTTCCTTAGAATCTCCACCTAATACAACGGCAGTATATGAGCTTTCTTCAAAAATATCATTATATTTTGATTTGGTTTCTACGCTGTTATCATTAAGTAATGCTTTAAATGCAGCTTGTACATCTTTGCTCTTAGATGTTGTTTCTAATTTTACATAAATTGTTCTACCATAGGCTACATTTGATACCATAACAGGTGGTGCTGAATTACTTACTCCTTTACGGGTTAATTCTTTAAAAGTAACACTATCATCAAAAAGATCTGATGGATTGTTAGGAAGCTCTGCACTTACAGTATAAAATATTTGTTTATATGCGGCAATCATAACTTTTTTTTCTCCATTTGAAATTGCATCAAAATCAATTCCAAGTGAACCATTCATAACTTTAGCGTTAACATTCAGAGCAGTTGATAGCTGAGATTTGCTATAAACCATAGATTCTGAGTATTGCATTCTTGCAGGCAGTGTATGTGTTGTTGAATATTTTTCATTCCAAGTAGATATTAACCCATCTATTTCTCCAGACACATTAGCATATGTTGGATTTTCAACTGTTACTGTATTTTCTTTTTTCATACCTGGTAAATCTATACTAATATTTAAAGTTTTTCTTTTACACACCAATAAATTAGGTTGGTTTTCAACAAAACCATTATCAGCAAGTTGCAATGCTCCAGGATATGTGCGATCAGTCATGGAATCAATAATAGAAATATCTACTGGTGAAGTTGTAAGTGATTTTTTATTACGTTCAACTACTACAAATTTGTCTTTTGACTTTAACCCTTCTTTAGGAACAAAACTTTCTATACTATCACCATTTGATGCCAAAATTTGATTTTTATCATAACTTAATTTTGCTATACCATTATCAATACCTTTAGATGGACTAGGTTGACTTACTGATTTAGGTGCAGGCACTTCAGCAAAGATGTTAATTGGCTGTTGAATAATACAAAAACCAATTAACAGGCATATTAATACTTTAAACCTTTTTGCATAATTTAAGAATTTCACACTAGTTACCCCCTTTTTTAATATATTAATTAATGCTCTTTATGAACAAACATCATTATTTCTGCTATTATTTTATATTTGTTCATATTATACAATATATTATCGGTATAATAAACGTTAACATTAATAGTGAAAATAGATTCAAAGCTTAAAATAAAAAACTTAAATGCTAAAATCATAAAGAGTACATCTATAGAAATATAGGTGTATTTTGTTATAATAAGGTATAATATAGTTAATTAAACATAATTAATATTAAAATATACATATAATTCGATAAAAGTAATATATATCAAATGCCCATAGGGAGGGGATTTTATTGTGTACCAACTTTGACTTTTTAAAGTCAAAACATATATTTAAAAGCTTTGCAACTAGTGCAGTGGAGGCGGAGAAGAGTCTTCTTGTGTCTCCTGCTACTTGTGCTATTCTTTCAAGGAGAGCAGTGGAGCTTGCTGTTAAGTGGGTTTATAGTTTTGATAATGATCTTACAGTTCCTTATCAAGATAATATTTCAAGTCTTATTCATGAGACTACCTTTAGGCAGATTATAGACCCATCTTTGTTTTCACTTATTAAATACATAATTAAACTTGGTAATACTGCAGTTCATACAAATGCTAGCATTACAAGGGATGAGGCTGTGCTTTCTCTTAGGAATCTTCATGAAGTGGTAAGATGGATTGATTATTGTTATGCAGATGAATATACTTGTAAAGATTTTGATGAGGGTATTCTAGCACAAGGTGAAGAAAAACGTACAAGACATCAGGAGCTTAGAGACCTTTATGATAGGCTAAGTTCAAAGGATAAAAAACTTGAAGATATACGCAAAGATAATGAATCTTTACGTAAGACTATGACGGAGCAAAGAATAAGCAATACTGAAAGCTATGACTTTCAGGTTGATGAGCTAAGTGAGGCAGAGACAAGAAAGAAATATATTGATGTTGAGCTTAAGCTGGCAGGGTGGAATATAGGCACGGATTGTCTTATAGAAGTACCAGTGGAGGGAATGCCTAATGCTGCAGGTACAGGTTTTGTAGATTATGTGCTCTATGGTAATAATGGAAAACCCCTTGCAGTGGTTGAGGCTAAGAAAACAAGTAAGGACCCTAATGTGGGTTCTCAGCAAGCAAGGCTTTATGTAGATTCTTTGGAGCATCAATACATGCAAAGGCCTCTTGTTTTTACCACCAATGGCTTTGACATAAATTATATCAACGATGCAGAGGACTATCCTCAAAGACCTGTCAGTGGAATTTTCACTAAGGATGAATTACAACTTATAGTTGATAGAAGAAGTAATAAAATCTCTTTTGACAATGTAATGATTAATGATGATATTTCTAACCGTTATTATCAAAAGGAAGCAATTATGTCTGTATGTGAAGCTATAAAAACTAAGCATAGAAAGATGCTTCTCGTTATGGCTACAGGAAGTGGTAAAACAAGAACTGCCATTTCTATAGTTGATATATTAATGAGACATAATCACGTGAAAAATATTTTATTTCTTGCAGATAGGAAGGCCCTTGTGAAGCAAGCTAAGAATAACTTTAGTAATCTACTACCAAGTCTTACTCTTTGCAATTTATTAGATAATAAAGATAATCCAGAGCAGGCTCGAATGATTTTCTCTACATATCCAACTATGATGAATGCTATAGATGAGAAAAGAAGCAAGGATGGACGAAAACTTTTCACTCCTGGACATTTTGACCTTATAATCATTGATGAAAGTCATAGAAGTATTTATAAAAAGTATGGAGATATTTTTCAGTACTTTGATGCCATGCTCCTTGGACTTACTGCAACTCCAAAGGATGATATTGATAAGAATACCTATAGCATTTTTGAGCTGGAGAATAATGTACCAACCTTTGCCTATGAACTAGAAAAAGCTGTAGAGGATGAATTTTTGGTAGATTATAGGTCGATAGAGGTTAAATCTAAGTTTATAGAAAAGGGAATTTATTACGACGACCTTAGTGATGAGGAAAAGGATGAATTTGAAAAAACCTTTGAAGAAGATGAAAATATAGATGATAACATTTCAAATAGTGCTATTAATGAATGGCTTTTTAATGCAAATACTATAGATATGGTTCTTAGAGAGCTTATGGAAAAAGGCCTAAAGGTTGAGGGTGGCGATAAACTTGGAAAAACAATTATCTTTGCAAAAAGTAGTCGCCATGCCCAGGCTATTGTAGATAGGTTTAATATAATCTTTTCAGAGTATGGCTCACATTTTATAAAGCAGATAGATTATAGCATTAACTATGTAGATACCTTGATAGATGATTTTAGTACAAAGGAAAAGATGCCACAAATAGCTGTATCTGTAGATATGCTTGATACTGGTATTGATATCCCTGAAATATTAAACCTTGTGCTCTTTAAAAAGGTACGTTCTAAATCTAAGTTCTGGCAGATGATAGGAAGAGGTACAAGACTCTGTACTGACCTCCTTGGAGTGGGTCTTAACAAGGAACTGTTTTATATATTTGATTTTTGTACTAACTTTGAATTCTTTAGAGCTAATCCTAAAGGCATGGAGAGTAAGGGCACCCATAGCTTAACAGAGAGAATCTTTAATACTAAAGTTGATATTTTAAGAGAACTTCAAGATATTAAGTATCAAGAGGAAGATTATATTCATTATAGAAAAGACATCTTAAGAGACCTTTTAGAGGATGTAAGAAGCCTAAATAGAGAAAACTTTAGAGTGAAGCTCCATGAAAGATATGTAGAAATCTATAAAAACAATGAGCCATGGAATGCCTTAGGAACGGGAAGTGTAGCTGATATAAAGGAGTACATCTCACCATTAATTACACCACTTAATGATGATGAACTTGCCAAGAGATTTGATTGTCTTATCTATACAGTGGATCTTGCATATTTGCAAAACAAAAATGCCACAAAGCCTATAAAAGCTATTATTAATACAGCAGAGCAACTTTCTAAATTAGGGACAATCCCAAAGGTTATGGAGCAAAAACATATCATTGAAAAAGTTCTAACTGATGAGTTCTGGGAAAGTGCAGATATCCTTGACCTTGAAGAAGTAAGAAATGCCTTAAGAGACCTTATTAGGTTTATCGAAAAAGATGGCCAAAAGATATATTACACCAACTTTAAAGATGAAATCCTTGAAATCAATGAAAATGGAGCAATGTATAATAGTAATGACCTTAAGGATTATAAGAAAAAGGTGGAGCATTACCTAAAAGAGCATAAAGATGAATTAGCTATATATAAACTTCGTAATAATAAAAAACTCACAAAAGAAGATATGAAAACCTTAGAACGTATCCTATGGAAGGACCTTGGCAGCAAAGTAGAATATGAAAAAGAGTATGGAAATACTCCAGTTACCAAGCTAGTGAGAAAAATAGTAGGACTTCAAAGAGAAGCAGCCAATGAGGCCTTTAGCAAATTTCTTAGTGAAGAGAATCTCAATCTAATACAAATAAGATTTGTAAAACTTATTGTAGACTACATTGTAGCTAATGGAATTATAGAGGACAATAGAGTTCTTATGGAAGAGCCTTTCAGAAGTCTTGGAAGTATCACCACCTTATTTAAAGATAACATAAATGATGCAAGAGAAATCATGAATGTTATAACAGATATTAAAAATAATTGTGAGCAGATTAGTTAATGTAAGTGAAAGTGAAATAACTATATATATAAGTAAAAATGAAAAATAAAATGTGAAAAGCTACGTAAATTTTAGATACGTAGCTTTTTATAATAATTAAGAAATTCTGTTTGATTTATAAATAAAACTCCCAATACTATTTATTGGAATATAATACATTTTTTAATATTAGCTTATTTTTTAAATTTTACCTTATTATTATTAATTTTATAATATTATACATGTAAATAAATGTAATGTAAAATTATTCAAATTTCATTCAATATAATAACGGTTATGTTGAATGGTGACATATTTTGTAATAATTTTTGCTAATTGTATAATAAAATTGTTATTTAATTAAATAAAAGTTAATAATTTAAATATATTTATTTATTTTACTTTTATGTAATTTAAAGTTTAAAGACTTTTGATAAATTACTAGTATATTATAGAAATAAAAAAACAGCCCTGATTTTTAATCAAAGCCGTTAAATAATTTTATTCCTAAATAATCCTGACAATCCTCTAAAACATACATTGGGTCTACAGTATGATAGATTTTATAATTTCTTATCAGATGTTTAACTCCATCTTCTCCTAAAGCAGCTGCGATTTCCTCACCTGTTACCTTTGCTCTATTGCTCCAATCTTGTAGACAATATCCCAGCCAATACATCCTTTCCTTCTCATAGATTATTTCATCCTCATTGTAGACTCTTTCTTTAACCTTATTTTCTTCCATAAATTCTTCAAAGTAGTAATATTGACTTTGTGAATACCATTGAGGTTGATATATTTCAATTCCCTGCTTATATTCACTATTTAAGGCAGTTAAAGTAAAATCTACTTCATCCATATTATATTCCACTGCTAACTTGAAGAATTGTCCAAGGTGTCTACAAGCCATTGAATATTCATCCATTAATATCAACTCCCTCTAACTCATCAAAATATTTACCTACCTTACCAAACTTTTGTCTTATAAAAGTCATCTTTTTATTCATTATATCTTTTTTAGCTCTTACTTCTTTAGAATAATATGCTTTGTCTAATTCATCTAATTGAGTAGCACTACTAAATTCCACTGCATCTATACCAGCTTGAGTCTTTATATTGTATTGAACATCTAAGTCCATTGAGTTTAGAGCATGAAGACAATGATCTATAGTTATATTATTATTAAAAAATAAATTTAAAGTATCAAACATTTTATCATCTGCAGTAGGACCAATTATAACATCATACTCATGAATATTTTCATATTTTTTATTTAGTATATGATTAATCTCATCATTTAATATAAGTCCTCTATTATAAGCTATAAACAATATCCAATGAATATCTAAATCAAAAGTCAATGAATTAAGACCATCTACATTAAACATATACTTATTAACATAGGCTGGTTTATCTTTTTTACGAGTTGCCCAGCTTTTAGCCATTTCTATATTAGTAGTTGCATAAAACCCTCTTCCAAAATCACTAAATTTTCTTCCACCCTCATAATTAGGTTTATCTATAATATTATCACTTCCATGATATATAATAAGTTTCATTTAATTCACTTCCTCTCACTCTAAATAACTTAAACCTATATTTTATTATCTCTTGTTTCCCTTATTAAGTATTTCCGTTAATACACTATTTAAAACAAGATCAACAAATTCCGCCTTTTTCAGTCCAGATAACTTAGAACATACCTCTATTTTATCTATGGTATCTTTTCTTAAATGATAAGCACATCTAGTAGTTGATTCCTCGGTGGAATAAGTGCTTTCAAGGGTTCTATTACCTATCCTTATAGACTTTACATGGGTTATCTTCGGAATTTTATTTGTAACAGTTTTTGTTACATCATTTGTAACTCTTTCTGTTTTATTATTTGTTTCATTATTTGTAATATTTTCTGTGTTAATTTTTGTTTCATTATCTTTAACATTTTCTGTGTACTTATTTGTTTCATTGTTTGTAATATTTTTTGTGTTAATTTTTGTTTTATTATCTTTAACAATATTTGTGTTTATTATTGTTTCACTTTCTTTAACATTTTCTGTACTATTTGTATTGCTTTTTTCTTTAGTTTCTAGTGACTTATCTAGTACTTTTTTAGGTGTATTTTTTGTGTCATTTTTATTAATGTCATCATTAGAACTTGATACAAAGGCGCTCATAACTCCTTTAATAACCTTTGGAGTTTCCTTTTCTCTCTTATCTAAACTTGCTCTTTTACTCATGGCTAACAATCTCCTTTGCTATACTCATATAGGCCTGTGACCCTTCAAAATTATCTCCTTCAGTTTCAAAAATACTGCTCATACTTAAACAAGCATCAGGGAATTTAATACTTCTTTTTATTAGACTATTAAATACAGGGTATCTTTCCTTTAAGGCTGCTACCACTTCATTATGGTGCTTAGTTCTACCATCATACATGGTAACCACTACCCCTAGGAACTCTAACTCCTTATTCCATTCTTTAACTTCCTCTAAAGTTGAATTTAATATTTCTAACCCCTTAAGAGCAAAGAAGGTAGGATCCGTTGGTGCAATTACATAATCAGCAGCCATTAAACTGTTAATAGTTAAAATACCTAAGCTAGGTGAGTTATCTATTATTATGTAATCATAATCCTCTTCAAGGGCATTAATTTTATTTTTAAGTATATACTCTCTACCCATTTTATTAATTATAGTAAACTCAGCTCTAGATAATTCTATACTACTTGTCACTATCCATAAATTTTCTATATGCGTTGCACATATAGTCTCATCTATTGGAGTATCCTCAGTTAAAACATTGTTTATACTTATCATTCTCTCTAGTGGATCTATCCCAAAGTTAACACTTAAACTAGCCTGTGGATCTAAATCAATCATAAGTACCTTTTTACCAAGCTTAGTTAATGCCACTGCTATATTTAATGTAGTAGTAGTTTTAGCTACACCACCCTTATTATTAGTAATACTTATTACTTTTCTCATTATGTTGCCTCCTAACATTTGTACACTCATTGAAACAAATTTTGTTACAAATCATGTAACTATTATAACACATATTATTTACCACTTCACACCCTCATTTTATGTGTAATGCTAAATATTTTGTTCATTAGGTATAATCCATCAATGAACTTTATCCAGTATGTGTAGCCTATTGCTCTATGTTTAAATAACATATTTATAATAAAATATCAGTACAGAATAGTGATATATTTTCATAAAAAAGTTTAATATAACATGAACTTGTATTCCTAATATACACTTGAAATAAAATATATAAGATTTATGAATAATTACTATATAATTATATGATGGTGTGGGTTATAATTTATAGCTAGGCAAGTTTTAAGTTTTTCTAGATTAATCAGGAATAACCTATAATCCTTAAATTAACTCTTAACAAATGTATAATATTTATTACAATAAATGTGCAATATTTACCACAATAAATGAAACATATATTGTTACAAAAATTGTTTCAATTATTGTAATTTAATTTTTACAATAATTGTTTCATTAATTGTTTCATTAATTGACTTATGAACTCTCCTTTCATTGTCTATAACGTCTTTAATACTCTTATTATCTTACCCTTTAGAGTTTCCTTGACTATATTATTAAATTTGAGTTTTGACACCTAAGGATTTAATACATATAATTACCATATGAGTTATATAAGATAGTGTCTTAATTTATATTTAAAAGTACAATGTAAAAACAAAATAAAAATATTTTATAATTACAGGTAGTGAAAATTTGAATATTATTTACTAGTAATTAATGATAATTTTTCATTGACAATAGAAATCTCAAATAATATTAATGAAAAAGTAGGTATTAAACCTGGAGCCATATATAGTCATTTTGAAAGTAAGGATGATATTATTAGGTTGGCCCTGGGTAACGAAATATATAAAAGGAGTGTTTTAAATGAAAACTATACGAGGAAGGCTAATATTAATTTTTACAATGATAATATTCATTGTAACAGGAACACTTGGTTTCATCACAGTTAGAATTGTAAGCAATAATTTAATTAAAGATGCCCATAAAGATTTGCAAGTAATTGCTGAGGAGAAAGCCAAATATATTAGTGCAACAAGGGATGCAGAACTTATGTACATAGAGGGACTTGCCCAAAATAGTATTATTCTTGATACAAAAATCCCTATAAAGGAAAAAATATCTTTTTTAGAAAAAGAAGCAGAAAGAACTGGTTATGATACTTTTGTTTTTGTAGATATGAATGGAAAAGGTCAAACATTAGATGATTCAGGAACAGCTGTAGATATTAGCGATAGAGATTACTTTAAACGAGCTTTAAAAGGTGAGCCTAATGCATCAGATGTTATAATAAGTCAGGTCACTGGAAAACCTGTTGTAATTTATGCAACTCCAATTTATTTAAACGGAAAACAATTAGGAGTCTTTTATGGTAGAAGAGATGGTACAGCATTGAGTGATATATCAAAGAATTTAACTTATGGTAAGACAGGCTATGGATATGTTATCAATAACCAAGGTACAATAGTAGGACATCCTAATACAGATTTTGTTCTAAACCAGTATAATTTTATAGAAGCTGCTAAGAAAGATTCAAAGGTACAATCAGTAGCTCAATTAGTAGAAAAACAAATGTTACTTAGAGAAGCTGGTAGCGGAGATTATTTTTTTGATGGTACAAATAAAATTGTAGGATTTGCACCATTAGAAGGTAGCCCTTGGATTATGGTGGTAGGCGTTGATGAAAATGAAATTCTAGCTGAAGTGACTACTATGAAAAATTTTCTAATTACTTTAATTTTGGGTGCAATCATAGTTGGTGCCATTGTTACATACTTTGTAAGTGTGTCCATTGCAAAACCAATTACTGCTGTTACTAAAAGAATTAATCAATTGGCTGCTCTTAATTTCACTGTAAATGAAAAGGTAGAAGCTACTAAAAACTTAAATCGGAAAGATGAAATAGGTAAAATAACCAGAGCTTTGAGAACTATGAGGGATAATGTAGCTGACTTCATAGCTAAAACCTCTGAATCCGCTGAACAAGTAGCAGCATCTTCACAAGAACTTACAGCTACCTCAGAGCAAGCAGCTACAGCATCAGAAGAGGTAGCTAAAACTATTGAAGAAATTGCAAGAGGGGCAAATGACCAAGCTAAAAATACTGAAAATACTGCCCATAATATTGAAGAATTAGGAAAACTCTTAGATGAAGATGCTCAACATATTAAGAAATTAAATGAAGCAGCAGTAAAAATTCACACTCAAAAAGAAGAAGGGTTTAAAATATTAGAGGAACTTGTTAATAAAACTGAAAAATCAAATGAAGCCACAACAAACATATTTGAGATTATTTTAAGTAACAATGAGAATACAGAAAAAATTGATAGTGCTAGTACTATGATTCAAAGCATAGCAGCCCAAACCAACTTACTTGCACTTAATGCAGCTATAGAAGCAGCAAGAGCTGGAGAAGCAGGTAGAGGATTTGCTGTGGTTGCTGAAGAAATAAGAAAACTTGCTGAGGATTCAAATCGCTTTACTAAAGATATAAAAGCTGTAATTGATGAGTTAAAATCTAAATCTCAACTAGCAGTAAATACCATGGATGAAGTTAAGGAAATTGTCAATGAACAAACTGAGAGTGTAAAAGAGACTGAAACAAAGTTTGAAGGAATAGCAGAGGCTACAGAGCTTGTAATGGATATTGTTGAACAATTAAATCATTCAACAGAACTTATGGAACAAAATAAAGATAATATTTTAGAGCTCGTTCAAAATCTATCAGCTATATCCGAAGAAAATGCAGCTGGAACCCAGGAAGCTTCAGCATCAATGGAAGAACAGGCAGCAACCATTGAAGAAATTGCAAATTCAGGCGAAAGTTTATCCTCTATCGCTGAGGACTTAAATTCATTAATCGAAAAATTTAAGATATAAGTGTTGTATATATTAAATTATAATAAACATGTAATTAAGTAAGTTAAATGCATTACGAAAAAATAGAAGGTTTTAAAGTCTTCAAAAAGTATTCTATAGGGCATATAATTTTAAAAATCTACCCTATAGAATATATATATTGAGATACATTTTACAATATTTTTAATCTATGTATATATCTTAAAATATTACTTACATCTAGGAGCCTTAATGTAAGTAATATCAATGGCTTAAGGGTTGAAGAACATAAAAACATAAAAAGCTAAAAATATGGCACAGGCTAAATTGTTACCTTTACTATTTTCATAAAGGTACGAAAATAAAATAGTTGTATAAATTTAAAGTTTAAAATAAATATTAAATATTTCTTATAGATGAAAGGATGGTATGTGTCATGAAAATCAATTTAAATAACCTTTCTATAACAAACTATGCAAATAAGAGAAAAAAACAAATTTCAGAAGATAAGCTTTTTAAAGTTACAGACAACATAAATTCTAGTAAAAGTGACCTTAATACGCCTGGAAAAAGAAAAATAGAATATATCCTTGAAGGTGGTATGATAAAAGTTTATGTTAGTGATGGTAAGAATCCTCCTAAGTGCATTAAAAGTGTTCCAGTAGAAAGTGCCCCTAAGGAATTATTAGCAAAAGTTAAATGCATAAATATAGCTGATGCTTTATACTTAAATGATTTAATGAGAGCTAAAGATGAGTCTAATAATGATTTACTGAAATGTAAAGATGAGTCTAATAAAGAAGTTGTGGAGAAAACCTCTGATAAAGATATAAATGAAAATGATTCTACTAATAAAAATGAAATATCCAATAACTTTAGCTTATTTGCTAATTTTGAAGATAACTATATATTTGATGATGAGGAATATGATAAGTTCAAGTAAATATATTTTTCACATGCTAAATCACAATAATTGTAACATTAGTTGTTACAATTATTGTGATTTTTAATTTACAAAACATGTATCATCCTATATATTTATTTTCATTTTATTATATTACTTATTAAAATATAAAACTAAATATTAGGTAAATATGGTTCAATTCCATCACTTAGAGGTTATGATATGTAAGGTGAGGAGCATAACAAAACTAAATAGATCTGACAGAAAGTATAAAAGAAATGTTGCTATAAAAGACCCCAAGCCTAGTAATTATCTCATAGTAACTGAAGGTATTGAATCTATATAATAAGTTATAAAATAATACCATCTTTAATTGTCAATATTTTTTTACAATAGTTCGCCACAGTATTATCATGGGTTATCAATATTATAGTGCATCCATTGCTATTCAACTTCGTAAATATATCCATTATTTCTTCAGCAGTTTTAGAATCCAAAGAACCGGTTGGCTCATCTGCAAGAATTATTTTAGGATTATTAATCATAGCTCTTGCTATAGCTACTCGCTGTCTTTGTCCCCCAGATAAATCACATGCTAAATTATATTTTTTATCTTCTAAGCCTAATTCTCTCAATACTTTTTCAATTTTATCTCTTTTTTCTTTTTTTGATATTTTTTGTTCTGAATACGTTAACGGAATTTCAACATTCTGTTCAACTGTATACTTCTCAACCAGTGCAAAATCCTGAACAACAAAACCAAATAGTGAATTTCTCAAATATGCCTTTTCCTTCATTGACATTGACTCAACTAATAGATTATTTAATGTATATATTCCACTTGTAGCTGCATCAAGTAGTCCGATAATATTAAGTAAAGTCGACTTTCCAGATCCTGAAGGTCCCATGATTGCAATCATTTCTCCATTATATACTTTTAGGTTTATATTTTGTAAAGCATTGACCATATTATCTTTTTCACCATAAACCTTTTTTATATTATTTAAATCTATAATTAAATTATCAGCACTCATTACTCACTTCTCCTTACTAGTTCTACTATGTTAGTTTTTTTAATTTTAACATATGGAATATACATAATTAGTGTTAAACATATACAAGCAACTAATATTGTATATAACAGATTAATAGTAAATTTAAAAACGATAATTGTAGGAATTAATGATATTATTAGTGAAATTATTACTTGCCATAAAATTCTATAAACAATAGAATTTATGGTTCCTCCACAAATAAGATGAATTGAGAATTCTCTCATTTTTTTAGAAATCATTGTAGTAAGGTTAAGTACCATACTTATTCCTGCAAAAATTAGAACTATTACTGCTATAAACACTTGATATTCCATCTTTTTCTTAAATGGTCCTAAAAAATCATATACTCGGTCTTGAATTGAAGTGTAATTCATTGAAAATAGTTCCAAGTCAACAGATTTCTTCTCAATAGACTTTAATAATTTCTCGTCCCCAGAAAACACAACAGTGGAACTTATAGCCATATCCATACTTGAAAAGCTATTCATAGAATTTATGTTTAAAGGCCTAAAAAAGGTATAATTTAAATCTAAATTTCTGCCAATATCAATAAGTGATGGATAATATGAATTATTTTCCAATACACCGATTACCTTATATTTAACATCTTTGCTTGTGGCAGAATCTTTTTCAGTATAGATTTCTCCAAGTTTATATTTCTCTTTTAAATTGTATCCTACCAAAATTGGAATTATTTCTGTATCATTGTTAAAATCTGAATCCTCAAAGTTACTGCCCTCAATAACTTTTATATCATAGAAATCAAAAAACATTTTATTCGCTGTTGATTCAATAATTGTTTTTCCATTTATGGAATAAGGTGTCTGATATTCGAATTTTGTATACTTTTCTATATTGTTATTCTCTACAATATAGTTATATAATATTTTTAGTTTTGGAACAGAATTTATCTCATCTGCAATTAATGCATCAATTTTCGCATTTGATGTACCATCTTCATTAACATAAGCTTTACTATTTTTTAGTTTATCTAATCTATTTATACCACTTAAGACTCTTCTACAATCTGTAATTGTAGAACATACTAGCAAAAAAACAATTATCATTTGAAGTAAAAATAGTATACTAACTCTTTTGGAACCTTTAATATCTAATAATGCATATTTTATTTGTTTTAACATTTTAATCATCTCCTAATATGTGCAACATCATTTTTGTAATAAGTAATCAGCATTAATATAGATGAAAGTAAACCGATAAAGATTACTACTATATATGATAAGATTGTAGTTTCAAGAGAAAATTTCATTTTAATAAAACTAATAAAATTAAATTTATAAATAAATGTACAGATCACTAAAACAATAAGATAACTAAAAGTTGAAATAGCCAAATAATCTCGTATTAGCATTGCTGTTATTTTTTTATTTGTACCTCCAACTAATCTTCGTACCAAAATTTCTATCTTTCTATTTTCTAACCAACTAGAAGAAATACTAACTGAATTTATAATAAGAAGAAAAATTATTAATAAAATAGGAAAAAGTGCTAGCCCTTGCGAAGATAGAGTTTTCTGTATTCTTTCTTGAAACCCATTATCAGTTGATCTTCTTAAAATATTTATAGTGCAATAATCATCCAGTTGATTAACTATTTCTAATGTTTTATTTCCAGCATCTATATTAAAATTCCCAAATATATAATTATCATACATTTGGTTTAAACTTTCCATTTTATTTGAATTTAAATTATAGTAAGCTTTTGCATCTTTATTTATAGAATTGTTGCTTGGCTCAAATATCCCTATTACCTCAAAATAATTAGCATCATATTGATAATATTTCTTATTATTTTCACTTATACAACCTTTTTCTAACTCTTTACTAATTATCATTGTATTTGTTCTATTTTCAAAATCGCTTTCTGAAAAATTTCTTCCTGATATTATATTAGGCTTAAATTTATCCCCTAATGAATATACTCCAAATATTTCGCTATCAGATTCCTTTAATAATAAAAAGTCCAAATTTTTATCTCTTAAAAAATTTAGCATGCTACTCAAATCTATTTTATTTTCAACTATTTTATCTCTATATTCTCCAACTGAAAAAGAATAATAATCATTTGTTAATCCATTTGATGGAATTGAGGCCATTTTATATGATTCTATTAAATCTGATAAACACAGTGTTACTAATATTCCAATACATATTGTAACAAAAACGATGCTTTTTGATTTAGATAATAAATATTTCATATTTATTTCCTCCATATATAATCTAGTAATAATATCTTACATGAAAAAGTTTTATTAATTTCTATTACTTAATATAATTATGAAGGTGATTCTGAAAAAGAATCACCTTCGTTCTAACCAACCCTAGATAACTTTTAATAACTTTTGATAACTTTTAAAAATAAATCCATCCATAATTGAATATTGTCTTATTTGCAAATGGATTTAATGTATCCCATGCATGACCTTCTGCAGAATATATTGTGCTCTGACTAGTTGATGAAGCTGTTCCTGTATACAGTCTTCCCCCATTAGTCGTAACACTTTTTCCATCTCGTGTATAGTTTACATAGGCTTGTTTAACATTTTTTCCTTCAGTTAAACTATATCCTGCATCTGATGGAATTTTATAATTTGGTCTAAATTGAATATAACCAGTATAGTATAACTGTACTGTTTCTTTTGACCATGCAATGTTAACATCTTGTGCAAATGCAGTTGTGCCGATTAAAGCACTTAATAACATTCCTGTAGCTATGGCTCTTTTAATTATTTTTTTTCTTTTCATTGGAAGTATCCCCTTTCTAATTGCAGTGCACCGTTTTGAAAATTTTGTAATATTACTATATATTTATAATATGTAATTTTTGTTATAATGTCAATATTTATTAAAATATATTTTTTTATGTAATTTAATACAATAATTTAACTGGAATAACAATTACATTTAATCCATTTAATTTATTAAATGGATTTTATTTTTTTTATTTAATTTTCTTTACTTTCAATATTTTTTTGTGTAATATATTTACATGGATGTATTTATTATAGTCAATTTCAACTTATTGGAGGTGAAGTATTAAAGTGGTTGATACAATGCCAATAGAATATATGAAATCTCAAAATACTGGAGTTAAATTAGAAAATGAAAATGAAAATAAAATTATTCAACCAATTACAGTAAATGACGATAACGAAGATTTAATAACAATTCAAAATATGTACTAATAAAAAGGATTTTCTTAATTTAATATAGTATGGAAATTTCTTCTTTTAAAATTTTGAATATTGTGATATTTCATTTAATTGCAAAGGACCCTACGATAAATAGGTTTTTTATAGGTTTATCATTGATTACAGTGACAGTGAGAACTTTTTATAATAGTTTTGTTCATTGTCTTTCTTTCCTTTCATTGGATATAATTAGTCTTTCGCAAACCTATTATATTTCTAAGGGTTGAGAAATACAATGTTCATATAACTTAACAAAACGTGTATTATTGGAAGGAGGTGGAAACATGAAAAAATATGAAGCTCCAATAGCTAAAGAGATAGCAATTCCTGCAGCATTAGCTGCAGATGTAGGAACTATGACTGCTAAATAGAAAACTTATTAACAGGCAAGCTATTATAGCTTGCCTGTTTCCCAAATATTAAATGAGATGAGGGTTTAAAATGAGTACCATAGAGATTAAACAGAGGGATATTATCATTAATACAGATGAGATATTGGAGATATTAGATTATGAAAATAAAGACCTCATATTTCTTGGAGGTTCATTAATTGAGGGAAGTATTAATAAACTTTCTAAGGGTATGGGTAATAAATTGTCTGATATTGATGCCTTTATACTATCAGACAACATAAATAAAGTGGAAAAATCTTCACAGGACTATGACTGGGAACATTTGAGGGTTAGATTTAAAAGGCTTCATGGCATAAGTGTAGACATTGAAATTTATTCAAAGCAGCTTATTTTAGACTTAATAAAACAGCTTAATGAATATAAATTCAACGATGAAGTAAGAACATTCAATATTTTAAATCTTCCTAGTAACTTTGGTATATTAAATTTTACTTCCTTTATCCATAGATTTTTAAATGGACAACCAATCCATAATGAGAAGCTCTATGATGAAATAAGAAATAATCTTAATGAAGATAATTATTATAAACTGCTTACTAGACTGGCGGTTAATAATGTTGATATAAAATATGAGGATGTTGTTGGAAATATTGAAAGTGGACAAATGGAAGTAGCGGTGACTACTGCAAGAGAAATATTGCTGGAAACCATAAAAGCGTATGTTTTTTATAAGAAGACTTCTTTGGATAGAGACAAATGGATTCCTTTAAAAATAAAAAATCTGGCTGAATATGATGAAGATTCACAGGAAGTATATAGGAAATTTAAAAAGTTATATTTTGAAGAAAAACTGGATAGTGATAAAAGTTTAAGGGCAAATGCTGAAAGAATAATTGACTTTTCTAATGAAATCATAAATAAAATTGGACAGGAAGGTGGAATTTAGCATGAATACTAAGGTGTATAGAAGGAATATTACATTCAGAGTAAGAACTATAAGCAAAAGGAATATATTGTTTGGAGAATCTAAGTGCTTTGAATTAAATCAGATTGCTTTAATGATTTGGAATGAACTTAATGGAGAAAATACCTTTGATGAAATAGTGTGTAAAATTTCCAAAGAATATAATATTGACAAGGATATCGTATCCAAGGATGCTAAAAATTTCATTTATGAAATGGTAGGCAAAGGTGTCATTTTAGAAGGTGAGTAGTTTACATGGAGAATAACTTTGTAATGAAGACAAATGAGCTTTCTTTATGGATCAGTACTGTTATGATAGCATTGCTGGCATATCTACTGGATATAAGGTATGCAGTAGTACTTATTTTCTGGATAGTAGTTATAATTTTTGTCGGAAATGCTAAAAGATTTTATTCTGACTCACACTATGTGGTTTCAACTATTATAAGAAGGAGTATGTATGTAGTACCATTCCTTTTGCCATTACTCACTGATTTCACCATAGATTTTAGGTGTGAATATCTGGTACTATGGTGTTTTCTTGGTATTATGGTAGGAATACTGATGATTTTACCCAAGAAAAGTCATTGGGAAATAATACTTTCCAAAGAAATAATTGAAACCATGGCAAAAAGACCAAAAAGTGATTATTATACCCAGATGTATATGCTCATAGGTGCTGCCATAGGTGAGGAGATTTTTTTTAGGAATTTTGTCATTGGCTACATAGATAACGTACCTTATGTGGTTGCCATATTCCTAAGCTGTGGACTGTTTTTTCTTAATCACTTTGGTGTTAAATGGAACACTTCATTCACGATGTATGACTATATTATTCAGATTGTATTTGCCATTATAAGTTCCATAATTTTTATTACATCAAAGTCAGTTTTACCCAGTATTGCTGTACATATAACATATAACTTTCCATCTATGTTACTGGTTATAAAAAGTTATATTTATCATTACAGTTCTCAATGATATTTCAGAATTCTAAAATGTAAATTTTATTACAATAATTATAATAATTAGAATATAAATGAGGGATTAAAATGCAAGCGATTATATTAGCAGCAGGTATGGGAAAACGTTTTAATGAGTTAACTGATAATTACCCAAAGTGCATGATAGAAGTTGATGGACAACCTTTAATATACCGTATGCTGTCACAGTTGGATGTTTTGGGCTTAAGCAGAATCATTATTGTGACAGGTTACAGTGGAGAGCAGTTAATAAATTATGTTAAGTCACTGGATATCAGGACTCCCATAGTATTTTTAAAAAATAATATGTATTTTAGTACAAATAATATTTATTCACTATATATTGCCAGAAAATTTATGACCAGGGATGATACATTACTTTTAGAATCAGATTTAATTTTCGAGCCGCTAGTGCTTCAGAAGCTAGTTTACAATAAAAATTCCAATGTGGCAGTACTTTCAAAATACGAGTCCTGGATGGATGGAACTGTTGTTAAGCTTAATGATGACAATTCCATAGTAGACTATTCTAATGCACAATACATTCTTGATTATGAGAAACACGAATACTTAAAAACAGTTAATATTTATAAACTAGATAAGGATTACTGCACAAATTATTATGTCCCCTATTTAGAAAAATATCACGAAGCAAAGGGTACTGGTGATTATTATGAACAGGTGTTTAAAACCATACCTATACTTGAAGAAACAAAAATTTACGGATATTGCTTGGTAGAAGAGTTGTGGTATGAAATTGATACTAGACAGGACATGGAAAATGCCAAGAAAATTTTCAAAAATACATCCCTGGATAGAATAATGAAAAGATACGGAGGTTATTGGGAATATAAGGATATTGTAGATTTCTGTTATCTGGTAAATCCATATTTCCCTAAAGACAACCTATTAAGTGAAATGAAAGATAATTTCCAACAGTTGATCTGTTCATATCCCTCAGGAATGAATGTAAACTGCCAGCTTGCAGTTAGATATTTCCCCTTAAGCAGTGATAAAATCTGTATTGGAAACGGGGCAGCTGAGTTAATACGCGTACTATTCAAATGTATTGACGGTAATGTTGGCATACAACTACCTACATTTGATGAATATGTAAGATGTTCAGAACATATTGTAGCCTTTCATATAAATGGTAATTTTACATATGATGAAAAATCCATTATGTCATTTTATGAACACAAACATATTAAAAACCTAGTTATAATCAATCCTGATAATCCCTCTGGAAATTATATTAAAAAGTCAGGAATAATAGCTCTTGCACAGTGGACTTATAAAAGAGACATACGCCTCATTATTGATGAATCTTTTATAGATTTTGTTGATGCTGAAGAAAATGTAACTATGATAGACAGAAATATACTTGAAAAATATCCCAACATTATTGTAATTAAAAGTATATCTAAATCTTATGGAGTACCAGGTCTTCGATTAGGGATTATGGCAAGTGGAGATGTTAATCTTATAAAAAAGATAAAATATGAACTGCCAATATGGAATATAAACTCTTTTGCCCAGTTCTTCCTACAGATATATGAAAAATATGACTCAGATCATAAAGAGGCAATAAGGAAGTTTTATAAAGTGAGACATGACTTTTATAAAGAATTAAGTAAAATTCCACAGTTAAGGCCTCTGTCATCACAGGCCAATTATATTATGTGTGAAGTACTAGAAAAGCATTCCTCAATAAATTTGGCAAGAATATTGCTTAACAAATATAAAATCCTTATTAAAAATTTGTCTGAAAAACAAGGAGTAGATGGAAGACAATTTATAAGACTGGCTATAAGGACACCCGATGAAAACAGAAAATTAATTGATGTTTTAAAGAAAATGCTGATGAGTAAGGAGGAAAATTACTGAAAACATCTAATATTTTTTAGTTTTCAGTAACTATGAATAATAATGAAGGAAACATGGAAACAGATATGGCTAAGAAAAGGAATGGCAGAAGGAAGCATTGAGGATATGCTTGCCTTTGATGGATATGAAAAGACCAAAATTGACATGAAACAGGTGGCTATGAGCATAATAAAGGAACTGGATATAAAAAAAGATGACAGGGTTTTGGAAGTAGGCTGTGGTGCAGGGGCTCTGGCACAGTATCTTCAATGTGATTATGTAGGAGTGGATTATTCTCCAACCTTAGTAAAAAAGCATATTAAGTTTCTTGAAAATTCAGTATTGACTGGTGAAGCTGATAATCTGATTTTTAAAGACAAGACCTTTGACAAGGTAATTGCCTATGGAATATTTATGTATTTTAATGATAAAGAATATGCCCAAAGAGCCATAAGTGAATTCAAGCGTGTTGCCAAAAAGGGAATTTTACTTGGTGATTTACCTATGAAATCTCATAACAGTGATCATCTGCTGTTTTCAAAGGAAGAGTTTGAAGGATGGAAAATTACAGAAGGATTTTATGATCCTTACAGGGATAAACGCTTTAATGCTACCATGCTCATGGAAAGTTTTGAATAAAGGAGTATAAAGTAAACTTTATGTATAATAAAAGTGTTGATAATAAGATAATGGAACTTGCTGAAAAATATAGGGAAATTGAGTATGAAGTTCCCCACAGATTAAAGGATAAGTTAGCTACATTACCTAATATGGGATTTATAATTATTACTCCTGATTCCATAAAAAGAGGTATAACAAAAGACATAATTGAGTATTTAGGAGAAGGACTTCATATAAAGTTTTGTGCTGCAAAGGTAAAAACCTTGACATCAAGAGATATAGAGATCTTATATAAGTATTCATTTAAAAGAAAAATTCTTGAAGGTCAGCCATCTTATTGGTGGCTTATGGATGAATGTCTTCAGATAGGTCCAAGTATGGGGCTTATTTTATATTCAGATGACTTTAAGGGAAAGTTTTTCAGTAATGAAATGGTAAAACTTAAAGGTGAATATGGTGAAAATAATAAAGATAGTCTTACCATACGTGGGAAATTTCAGTCTTTTAGTAGGTTACTTAATGTTATGCACTGTTCTGATGATATTTTTAACGTACTTAGGGAATCATCAATTTTTTTTAATGAAGAAGAAATAGAAAAAATTATGGTACAGTGTCAGAATAAAAAATTTTATGAACCTTCAGTTATCAGTAGTCTGGTAGATGGAAGTGAATCAATTCCTGAGAGTCTGGTGAAAGTTAAAAATAACATTGTAACAAGAATTCATGCTATTAACATCATCAATGGTAATGATATTATTAAAATAAATAATGCAAGACTTATGAACTTAAGTTTTAAGGATTTTAAAATTGAGATTCAGAGCTATGGAAATGAAATTAATAGACAATGTTTAAGCTCCCTGTATTTATTATATATTCTCAATGGCAGGGAAAATATCAATATGGATATAGTTGAATACTGTATAAAAACTTCAAATATATGCCTAAATGATTTTGAAAAGGTAATTATTAAAAATATTTCAACCTTTAAAAAATGGAAACAATATGAAGTATGTGATCATGAAGAGTAAATGCTTCAAAATCATAAAGAACTTAATGGTGATACTATGGAAAATATGAAAAATCTTATTATTATCCATTTGGAGAGTTTGAGTAATATATTATACTTTAAAAATAAAATGCTTTTTAATCACATAAATAAGATATCCAATATATGCATTAATTATAATAACTTTTATGCATCAAGCACATCTACTATAATGAATATTGCCGATTTATTTTTTGGTGATATGAGGCAGTACGAGTCCTCTTCAAGTATAAATAGTCTTTCCAACAGTAATATTGTGTGTGAATCACTGTTTACAGTAATGGACAGGGCAGGATATTCAATAAAAACTATTTTATACCCTCCTTGGAATAAGGAGGATTTAAACAACCTGGAATATATCACTGGAACTGCATCCTATACTAAAACCTATGAGGAATTTAAGAACTTGATATCAGGAAGTATTATTAATGACAATCCCTTTGCATTGTATATTTACAATGGTTTAAGTGGGATTTCTTTCTTAAATCAGGATAAGACAAAGGATTGGTCAGATTGCTGGGATGAGGGATATGTCAGTTGTGATGATACTGTAGGATATATATTTAAATTACTAAATGATAAAAAACTCATGGATCATACTGTAGTTATAATGTTTGGAGATCATGGAGATGATTTCTGGACCCATTCATTTAATTCAGGTTTCTGCCATTGCATAGAACCTTATGCCAGCATGATTCATACTCCGTTATTTGTATACAGTCCAGACATTCCAACAGCATATGTAAATGACATCGTTAGTACCAGTGATATTAGAAACCTTGTACTTTCCATGCTCCCTATAGAATATGATAATTGTTGTGAAAATTATATTTATGACAGGTATAGAAGCAGTAGAAAATATTCACTATCTAGGAACCTGTTTGTAAATCAGGAGGACTGTAGCGCACTGTTAAAAAAAAGCTATTCATTGTCCAATGGGTATTATAATTTACTGGTTTCCAAGGATGGTCTGGAATTTTACTTTGAACCCTGTGATATGACAAACCATTGTAATTTACTATGCTTTTACAATATGAATAAGCAGGGTACCCTTAGTTTTAAAGAAGATTTTATTAAAATGCCCAGTAACCATTTTAATAAAGCCATGGACTGCAGGCGTAAAAAGGAAATAGAACTTGTCTTTTATGAAATGAGAAGACAGCTCATTGCTGAAGTTGTAAGAATGTATAAAACTGTTAGTAATAAAGAACTGAGCTGGCAGAAAGAACTAAACTTTAATGAAATTAATTACTCAGATTTCACACATTAAATTTATAGTATGAAGATAAAAAATATGTGAAATTTGAGGTCATTTAAATAATTATAAATGTAATCAGAAGGGATGTGTAAATTTTGAATAATTGTGAAATTCCCCAGCACATAGGTATACTCATGGATGGAAATAGAAAGTGGGCTACAGCAAGAGGCTTATCTAAAAAGGAAGGGCATTCTACAGGAGCAGAGGTTTTTAAAAAGATAGCGGTTGACTGTGCGAATTTAAATATTAAATATCTTACCACTTATATGTTTTCACTAGAAAACTGGAACAGAAGTAAGGAAGAAGTCAATAACCTTTTAGAAATACTACTAGACATCTTTTATGACTATGAATACTTCGTAAAAAATAATATAAGGGTAAGGATTATCGGTTCAAGGAAGGGTTTGGACAGCAGTATTATTTCCTGTATTAAAACCATAGAGTCAGAAACTTCAGCCTGTAGTAGAATGAATTTAAGCATTGCATTTAATTATGGTGGAAGAAATGAAATTGTGGAAGCCTTAGATTCAATTCTCATGAACATGAAAAAACAAAACATGTACAGAAGTGTGACAGAGAAAATTATTAATCAACATATGCAGTCAAAAGAACTGCCGGAAGTTGACCTGATTATAAGAACTAGTGGAGTTAAAAGATTAAGTACATTCCTTTTATGGAAAACATCCTATTCAGAAATAATATTCATTGATAAGTACTGGCCTGATTTTACTAAAGAAGATTTAATTGACTGTATTTCTGTTTACAATAAAAAGAAAAGAAGATGTGAACGATAAACTGTTATAAGTAATATTTACAATGAGGGAGGAAAATTATAAATGGAGTTGTATGAACATTTCAAAAATTACTATAATAAAAATGAAGAAAAGCTGCATCACTGTGTTTATGATATTGTAAAAGAAAATATACAAAGGTCATTTTTAGGACATACTAAATTACTTCAATACCTTAAGGAGCCATACTTAAATTCATTTTTCGGAGGAAAGCACCTTAGGGGAATACTAGTTTGCATTGGTTTTCAAATGTTTGGAGGAAACATTAATAAGGATGTAATATCAGCTGGGGCTGCCTATGAAGTATTTCAGACATCCATACTGTTACATGATGATATTATTGATAACAGTGATGAGAGGCGGGGAAAGCCTTCCTTACATAAATCCATAGAAAATCTGGGCAATAGCAGGGAAAAAGCAGCAGCAATGACCATATGTCTCGGGGATTATGGCCTGGAGATGGTTTATAAAATAATTATGGAAACTGGCTTTAGCTGTAAGACAAAACTGGATGCCATGGCTAGTCTCAATGAAAATGTAAGTAATACCATAATTGGACAGATGATTGATATTGAACTGGCTGATTACTACCATGAGGACAAAATTGACATTGAAGAGAGAATACTTGAAGTAGCTAAATATAAAACTGCTTATTACACTGTTACAGGTCCAATGACCTTAGGTGCTGTACTTGCAGGTGCAGATCATAAAAGTAGTGAACTTTTACAGAACTTTGGACAATATCTGGGAATAGCCTTTCAAGTACAGGATGACATAATTGGAATTTATGGTGAAGATACCGGAAAGCCTACTGATTCCGATATAAAGGAAAATAAGATAACAGTTTTATTTCATTATGCAATGAAAAATAGTAGTGAATGTTCAAAGAAAACACTTATTTCATTATATGGTAATAAAAATATAACTAGTAATGAAATAGAAGAGGTGAAAAGAATATTTATACAGTGCGGTGCACTAGAATATGCCTGTAATATAAGAGATGAGTATAAGAATAAGGCAATAGATATACTGAATCAAATTACAGTATGCAAAGAAATAAAGGATGTGCTACTGGATACTATTGAGTTTTTAATAAACAGACAGAAATAAAATTGAAAGTGAGATGGATTATATGGAAAATAGTTCTATTATACAGAAACTGCCTAATCATATAGGAATTATTATGGATGGAAATAGAAGATGGGCTTCTGAAAATGGTACATCTTTACTTGAAGCATACAAAATGAGTATAAAAAGGGCCAAAGAAATCTGTCTGGCTTGCATGAAGCTTCATATTAATGAGTTAACCATTTTTGCACTATCATCAGACAACTTGAAAAAAAGTTCTTGTCAGATGAACCTTCTGTTACAGCTATTTAGAAATACATTTGTTGAAGACAGTGAGTTTCTTAATGACAACATAAGGATTAAATTTTATGGCTCTAGGAAAAATCTTGATGATGATATTGGGGAAATCATGGATAAAGTTGAAGAAAGAACAAGCCTATATAATGGCTTAAAACTGTCAATTGCATTTAACTACGGCGGTAAGGATGAAATAGTTGATGGATTTAATTCAATCATTGAAAAGGTAAATAATAATGAACTTCAATATGATGAAATGAACGAGGACACCTTTGAAGGTTTCTTATGGACAAAGGATATGAAGGATCCGGATATGATTATAAGTACAAGTGGGGAGCAAAGGACCAGTGGCTTTTTATTATGGAAAGCTTCATATTCTGAATTGTTTTTTTTAGACAAATACTGGCCGGATTTTATTGAAGAAGACCTTATAGAATGTTTAAGTGAATATGATAAAAGGGATATAAACAGAGGGCGCTAGCCTGTAGTTTGGGAGGAATAAATGGTAATTAATATTTTAGGAACAGATGGGGTGGGAAAGACAACCCATATTTATAGGCTGAGAAATGATATTGAAGAAAGTTTTGGTATAAAAACTAGGGTCATATGCAAATCAGACATGCTTAATACAGATAATTTTCCTGAAAGCCAGTTTGTAGGAGTGTCGTATGAGACACTGGCAGTGGAATGTCTACCAAGGATGAAAGGCTACAGCAGGGCCATGTGGTTAATGTATATGTTTTCTGTTATGCTAGGAAGATATAAGCCACAGGATGATGAAATAATTCTTATGGATGGTTTCTGGCAGAAGCATTATGGAACTGAAAAGGCACTAGGCGTTGACGGAGAGTGGATTAAAAAAACTGCATCCATGTTTCCAAAAACTGATTTCATCCTGTTTCTGGATATGGAGCCTGAGAGAATCATTGAACGTGGTGGCAAGAAAATAAAACCTTATGAATGTGGGCTTGATTTGCAATGTAGCCTAGAATCCTTTTTAAGACATCAAAATAAAGTACGTGAAAACCTGAAGGAATTAATTAAAGGATGTAATTCTGTGACCATTGATGCAGACAATGATAGGGAGTGTATATATCAATGTATAAAAAAAGAAGTTTTTTCTCAAGTTATAAAAAAATTTCCTGACGCCGGTGAAAAATTCAATAAGTGTGTACAACCATTATAATTTACTAAATATGAAAGGAGAAATCTATATTGGAAATTAAAAGAATATTGTTGGTAGAACCCATGAAAGGGAGCAAGCATAATAATTTAATTATCAGGGAAGGTAGCTGTGTTACAAGTGGCAGTCCTATTGTCCTTCGTGAACCAATTGCCATAGAATATTTAGGAGGATATCTTAAAAATAAAGGGTATGAAGTTATAATAATCCAGCAGGGAAATCTGTCTGATGAACAGATGGTAGATAAAATCATAGAATGTAAACCAGATGTGGTTGGAATGTCAGTACATGCTACATACATTCACAATTATTCATTAAATATAGCCAAAAGAATTAAAAAGGCTGATGATAGAATATACATTGTATTTGGAGGAAATCACCCTACAGGAAATCCATATCTCTTAGAAGATAATAATGTGGACTATGTAATTATGGGAGAAGGAGAAGAAGTATTCTATCAGTTATTGTTAAGATTATCTGATAACGGGGATGTTTCAGATCTTAAAGGCATTGCCTGGAGGGATGGAAGTGGAAAAGTCATGGTAAACAATGTAGCCAATCGTCTGGATTTTTCTAAGATACCATGGCCATTAAGAAATCAAGAAATCATAAGTGATTGTAAATGTGGTCCGTTATGTTATCCTACACCTGATAGGCAGACAGGGGCTGCACAAGTAAGTTATTCAAGGGGCTGCTCTGGCGGATGTGAATTTTGTGTTTCCAACTATTTATGGGGTAAGAAGTTAGCCTATAGAAGGATTGAAGATGTCATGGCAGAATTAAAATATCTGAAGGATGAATATAATGTGAATTTTTTCTATCTTACAGACCTAACCTTTAACTCCAATAAGAAAAAAGCCATGGAATTTTGTAATGCAATGATAGAAAGTGGGCTAAATTTATCATGGTTTGCATACTGTAATGTACATTTGGACAAGGAACTAGCTGAACTTATGAAGGCTGCAGGATGCACAAGAATAGGATTCGGACTTGAATCTGTTGTGGACAGCGGACTGGAAAAGATTAAGCCTAATCAGAACTTTGATGCCATGGCTGAGACTCTAAAAATCACCAGTGATTTAGGCATATTTAACAGATGCTATTTAATGATTGGGTTTCCATGGGAGACAGAAGAGTATATTGAGAAAACAAAAGAGGCAATAAAGCATCTTTATATAGATCAGATAAGGGTAGGTTTTGTAGTACCATTTCCCGGCACTAAGATATTTGATGACTGGGAGGATATAAGGGATAAGGATTTATCAAAGTATACAGGGGACATGCCTGTTGTTAAAAATAATAATATATCACCGAAAAGATACCTTGAAATCAGGGACAATATGTTCGAGGAATTCTATGGTAATAAAGCCTATTGGGAGAGATGTGAGAAAAAAATACACAGACATCAGTATCTGAAGGAAAGCTATGAATACTTCTCTAAATACTTAAAGGATAATAGAGTAATTTCTGGGTAACTGTGTGCAAAATGAATGTGGAGTATGAAAATATATTTTTAGGAACGAGTAACACTACAAAAATAATTGAAATAAAGAAGTTCTTTCAGCTTAATAGCAGAAAATATAAGATTCATGGTGATATATTAAAAATGTCTGTTGAAGAATATGGGAATACCTTTACTGAAATATCCCAGTGGAAGGCTGTAAAATATTCTGAAAATTTCTTAAATAAATTGATTATATGCGATGATTCAGGACTGTGCATTGACTGTATCGGAGGGAAACCTGGAATATTTTCAGCCAGATTTCCTTATGATGGAGTTTCAAAGGAAGAACGGTTAAAGGCTATGATAAGACTTTTAAAATCAGAAGGGGATACACAGAGAACGGCAACCTTTTATTCAGCAATATCTTTAGGATTAAGTGGGAAAATACTTTTCAGTGCATTAGGAACCTGTAGTGGAAATGTAATACTTGAAAGCCGTGGGAAAAATGGATTTGGTTTTGATTCCATATTCATTCCTTATAATTGTGGCAAGACCTTTGCTGAAATGTCAGTTGTTGAAAAATTAAATGTGTCCCACAGGGGAAAAGCCTTAAAAAAATTATTATCATGTCTGGAGGTATAGTATATGAAGAACTTAGTTTTTCTAATTGATCCGGTTGAATGTCATAATGAAAAAGACTATCAAAGAATAAATATTAGTACAAACTACAGCGGAACTTCTATAGGTATAAGGGATCCTTTAGGATTAGAATATATTTCATCATATTTAAAAATAAATGGTATCAATACAAGAATTATTGTTAAAAATGACCAGAGTGATGATGATATTCTTAATATGATTAGTAAAGAGAGACCATATATTGTAGCATTTTCAGTATGGAGCTATATGTTTAAAAAGGTAGTAAGTCTATCAGAAAAAATCAAGGCAAGTTTCCCTGAAATATATATAGTTCTTGGCGGTTATCATCCATCATTTAATCCCGATGTTGTAAAGCACTGGTCAATTGATTTTACATCTATAGGTGAAGGAGAAGAAACCATGGTGGAACTTGCAAGCGTTTTAAGTAAAGAGTATACAGAAGAAGATTTAAACATGATTAAAGGAATTTCTTTTTTAAATTCAAAGGGACAGGTAATCGTAACACCTCAAAGACCAAGGTTAAATTTCTCCATTCTGCCTTTTCCTGACAGACCTAAGGAAATTGTCAATTTATCAAAGATAACTGGGCTTACCAATCCTTCAGCAGGTGCCCAGGTAAGTCCTTTACAGATAAGCTATTCAAGGGGATGTCCACAAAATTGTGACTTCTGTCCTTCAAGTAAACTATGGCAGAAGAAAGTTGAATATAGAAATGTAGATGATGTTATTGATGAAATTTTATATCTTCAAGAAAAATATAATACCAATTATATATATTTTTCTGACCTTACATTTAATCTTAATCCACGAAAAGTATATGATCTGTGTCACAGGATTATTGAAAGAAAGGTTAAAATATCCTGGAGTGCAATGGTGAAGGTAGATGAGAACATAGAAGAAAATAAAGAAATT
Organism: Clostridium sp. UBA7503; assembly: GCF_002477055.1. Taxonomy (NCBI): domain Bacteria; kingdom Bacillati; phylum Bacillota; class Clostridia; order Eubacteriales; family Clostridiaceae; genus Clostridium; species Clostridium sp. UBA7503. Next base: position 36,218 of record NZ_DLNT01000043.1, on the reverse strand, counting down.
TTTAAGATAATGAAAGAATCAGGATGTTCAAGATTGGCATTTGGTGTGGAAGGTTTTGATGACAATAATAAGCTTAAGGAATGGACATCCATTGAAGCAGTAAAGAAGAACATTATGTATGTTGATTCTCTTGGAATAATTACACGTGCATTTCTGTTAATGGGATTTCCTTTTGAAAGTAAAAAGTATTATGTCAATATGATTAACTATTTGAAGGAACTTCCAATAGATAACATCAGACTAGCATTTGTTGTGCCATTTTCAGGCACAGCACTCCATGAAAAGTATAAGTATGAGCTTGATAATGATTTATCCAAGTATACAGGAGAGTATCCACTGCTTAATACAGAACATATGACAAAAGAGGAATTAATTGAAAAGCGTAAAGAAATTGTCAGGGAGTTTTATAACAGTGATGAATATATCCATAGAGTAATTAATAAAGTAAAAAAACATCCCGGTCTCCATGATTCTTTTAAATACTTCTTTTCCCAAAGCCTATATAGTGAAGGAATCTTAAAGGAATCCACACTAAAAATGTTTTTGGATGGTGTAGCAGATGGAAAATATTGTTATAATTAAATTGGGAGGTTCATTAATTACAAAAAAGAACATTCCCTTCTGTATTAATGAACAACACATAGACAATGTGATAAAGGAAATTAAACAGATATATGATAACTGTAACTACAAATTAATTATAGGTCATGGCGGTGGATCTTTTCCACATGTGTATGCAGAAGAATATAACATAAACAAGGGATTTGTTTCAGAAAACAGCTATATGGGGTTTTGTAAGGTACAAAATGCAGCAAGAAAACTTAATTCAATACTGTTAGATAAATTTATTGATGCAGGACTTCCAGTTGCATCATTTCAGCTATCAGACCAGTGCATACAGGCAGACAGTGTTATTAAAAGTGCAGATATGACAACCCTTTATAAGATGTTGGATTATAATATGATACCCCTTGTTTATGGGGATGTTGCCCTTGATGTAAATAAAGGGTGTAGTGTTATCTCCACTGAAGAAATTTTCAGATTCATATGCAAGGATATTGAATGCAGGAAAGAGTTCTCATATTATAAGGTAAACAAAATTATTCTCTGTGGAGTAGTTGAGGGTGTTTTAACAGCCGACCCTAACTATAAAAAAGATGCCACGCTCATTCCTGTGGTTGATGCATCAAATTATGGGAATATAGGAAACTGCCTGAGTAAAGCATATGGCTTTGATGTAACGGGAGGAATGAAACATAAGGTTGATACAATGATTAAGATTAATAATGGAGCTGATATTAGAATTATTGATGGAAGTCATTATGGTAATCTCATTAATGCCGTTAAGGGTATGAAAATAGGTACATTAATTAAGTAGATATAACTATTGTTCATAAAAGCTTACTTAAATGTATATATTAATAATGGAGGAAAAATGGAAACTATTGAACGTGAATTGAAGTATGAGATTGATAGTGCAGGCTATACGAAAATGCTGGAGTACCTTAATAAAAATTGCATCAGAATAAAGACTATAATTCAGAAAAATTATTACATTGATGATGAAAACTTTATATTTAATAAGATGGGTATTACTGCCCGTATAAGAGAAAAGAATAATGGCAGCATCAAATTTACGCTGAAAATACCAGAAAAGCATGGAAATATCAGTGAACACAGGTCAGTGAAAAAGGAAATTTCTATTGATTTACAAATCCCTGAACATGGCAATATTGATAATACAATCATAGACTCCAGAATTCGCAGCTTACTAAGTGAAAGTCTCAATATTTCTTTTAACCAGAGTCAGCTATCCATTATCGGCACACTGGAAACTGAAAGAATATTATACAAAATTAATGGAGTTGAAGATCCCATAATTATTGACAGAAGTTCATATTTTCAGGCTGAAGATTATGAAATTGAATGGGAAACTTCTGATCTTGAAAGGAATAATGAAATTCTTATGGACATATTTAATAAGGCTGGAATTGAATATTTAAAATCTAATAAAAGTAAAAGCAAAAGATTTGTTGATGCATTGATATCAGGAAATCATAATATTTTTAAATAAAGAAGGGTGCAAAATGAAGGTTCATAAGTCGAAATACTTAAATTATTGTGTTGGTGTCAATAGGGCAATGGAAATGGCAATTGACATTACTGAAAAAACTGATGATGAAGTGTACATGTTGGGAGAAATTGTGCACAATCCTAATGCTTCCAAAATAATATGTGACAAGGGCGTAAAAATAGTGGATGATATTGATGAAATTCCCAATAAAAGTATAATTATTATTAGAGCCCATGGTACAACTAATGAAACTTATAAAAGGGCCATAGAAAAAGAATTATCAGTTATTGATGCAACATGTAAAATGGTGCAGTATAACCAACAGCTAGTTAAGGTGGCAGAAAGTGAAGGCTATACTGTTGTACTTATTGGTGACAAGAATCATGATGAAGTTAAAAGTATAATGAGTTATGCAGAAAATCCCATTATTGTGAGTAGCAGCGAAGAAGTATATGAAAACAGGGATAAACTAAAGAAAATAACAGTAATTATACAGACTACAGAAATAATCTATAATGTGAAGGAAATAATAGCAGAACTGGCTCTTTACTGTGAGACTATGAAGTTTATCAATACGATTTGTTATCCATGCAGGAACAAACAGGAAGAAGTTATTAAAATGGCACAGGACAATGATGCAGTTCTTGTTATTGGTTCACACGCAAGTAAGAATACCATGAATTTGTATTTGCTTGCCCAAAAATATAATTCAAAATCCTTTCTTGTAGAGAATAGGGACATGATAGATTTTAATGCACTGAAAGGTGTTAATACCATTGGCGTTGTTTCAGGAACTTCAAGCCCAGAATCAGTTATCAATGAGGTTATAGACTGCCTTGAGCATAACCAAGTGCGTTAGCTTGTGACCAAGACTATGATTTAAAAAAGGAGATATTAAACTGTGGAGAAGGTAATAGTTGTAAACAATCTTACAAGAGAATACAAGTCCGTCAGCGGGTGGTTAAGAAAGAAAAAAACTACGGTAAACGCCCTCAATGGAATCTCATTTGACGTTGAGAAGGGCGAGATTTTTGGACTGTTAGGACCTAATGGTGCAGGAAAAACTACTACCATTAAAATTTTGACAACATTATTAATTCCAACTTCAGGTGAAAGTAAGGTATTAGGACACAATACCTATGGTGGTGAAAAGAATATAAGAAAACATATTAACTTTATCTTTGGTGGAGAGCTGGGTGTATATAGGAGACTATCAGCAAGGGATAATCTAGGATATTTTGCCAATCTATATAAGATTCCTAAAAAAATCAGAAGTGAACGTATAGATGAGCTGCTAAAACTGGTGGGACTTTATGAAAAAGCTGATTTAAAAGTGGAAACATATTCAAAGGGTATGACTCAGAGACTTCAGATTGCCAGGGGACTTATTAATGATCCTGATATAATTTTTCTGGATGAACCTACCATAGGTTTGGACCCTGTAGGAGCAAGACAGTTAAGGGAAATTGTTAAAAAACTTTCCATGGCAGGAAAAACAATTTTATTAACCACACATTATATGCATGAAGCAGATGAACTTTGCGACAGAATTGCCATATTAAGCAAGGGTAAAATTGTAGCACTGGATACACCTAAAAATCTCAAAAAGGATGGAGAAAAAATATCAGTACTTGAAATCAATGTTGCAGAAATAGGACAGAATAAAGTTGATTCCCTAATGGAAATTTCAGGAGTAAAGACAGTAGTTGTGAATAAAGAAGATCAGTGCCAGAAAATTCAGATTCACTATGCTAATGTAAGCAATATTATTCAGAACGTAGTAGGCATATTAAATGATACCAGAATAATTTCAATTAATGAAAGAGAAACGGAACTTGAGGATGTTTATGTAAGATTGGTTGGTGAAAATATATGATGGATATCCTTGAAACAGTATATAATAATCTGATTTTACAGATGAAGAATTCTTTTGCAAGGCCAATGTATAAATATTGTCTTTTAGCACAGCCAATACTTTATTCAATAATATATTATATGATGTTTAAAAATTCTGGACAGGATAACTTCATGTCCTTTGTAATTTTGGGAACAGGAATACTTTCCCTATGGAGCTGTATATGCTTTTCATCAGCAGGAGACATAGAAAGGGAAAGGTTTATGGGTACCTTACAGGTAATATTCAATACACCTACAAGTTTTAAAGTGATAATGTTTGGGAAAATATTAGGCAATACAATTTTGGGACTGTTTCCTTTTGTTATATCATATCTTTCAGTTAAGATATTCTTTCATGGAAATGTGTATATTAAGGAACCATTATACTTTTTAATATCCATGATTTTGATAATAATATCATTTATGGGAATATCCCTTATATTTTCTTCATTTTTTACTTTATCAAGAAGTGCAAGGGTATTAATGAATTGTATAGAATATCCAATTTTTATATTATGTGGAGTTATTTTCCCTATTGAAATACTTCCTAAGTGGACAATCCCCTTTAGCTATATACTGTCCCCAACCTGGGCATCAAAACTATTAAGAATGTGTCTAGATGGTATAAGTGACAAGGGTGAATTTTACAGATGCATGGGAATATTAATAGGAATAACTTGTATCTATTTTGTCTTATCTTACATTTTATACAATATCATTGATAAGAGGACAAGGATAAATGCTACTTTGGAGGTAAGTTAATTATTATGATGGAAAGTATAGAGAGATTTTTTCAGCAGTCATTGTACTCATTTAAGGCACTTTTTGCCTGGGTTGATGCAAAGGTATATTTTTTAGTTAAAATATTAAATCCGATACTTCAGCTATTATTTTTCTGCCTTTTGGCAAAGTATTGTTATAATGCCAAGGATTTAACCCAGTGGGTTGTGGGAAATTCATTTTTACTTTGTGTTTATAACTGTCTCTTTGGCATAGGGAATGTATTTTGTGTTGAAAGATATTTTGGAACCTTAAAAATGATCATAGCTTCACCTGCAAATAAGTTTATTACTTTTTTTGAAAGAGGTTTTGTCCATATTCTTGACTCCTGCTTTACAGTAACTATTGGCTTAATTGCAGGAGGTCTCATATTTAACATTGATTTTCATAATGTTAATATTCCAGTACTCATATTTGTTACAGTCATTGCAATGTTTTCAGCAGTGGGATTTGGACTTTTTATTGGAAGTTTTGGTATGGTTGCAAGTAACATGAATTTGATAATGAATATTTTATCCATGGTACTTTTAGCCCTCAGCGGAGCAAATATACCTCTAGAATATTTCCCAGTCACTATACAAAAAATATCTTACTGTCTGCCCATTACTAGAAGCATACAGGCAGCAAACCTGGCAATGAAAAATCAAGAAATTTCCAAAATAATACATCTTATGGGTGAAGAAATTTTATTAGGCATTATTTATATTATCCTGGGATATACATTTATGATATTAATGGAAAAGGTTGCCCAAAAGAGAGCATCATTTGACATATATTAATATAAAATAAAATATTATAAAAAACCCTGTTTCAGAAGAAAGTGATACTTCTGTGACAGGGCTTGTTTTGGCATTATATAAATATTTACAAATATTATTTTAACTATTGTAATTTTATTTTTACAAAACTTGTTTCATTTTTATAGAATCATTAACAAGTTAGTATTAAGTTTAATATAATGTAATATTAATTTGAGGAGAAAATTATAATGGATAGTAGTATAAAAAAAGATTATACACCAATAAAACCAACTAATTTATATTCTTACTTTATTGGAGAAAACCCTCCTACTTCATTTAATCCTATAAGTGTATATCCTAAAATAAGTGAAAGTGCATTTATAGGACCATTTTCCAGTATAATAGGAGATGTAGTAATAGAAAATAATGTGTTTTTAGGTGCTAATGTAGTGCTAAGAGCAGATGAGGGAACACCATTCTATATAGATTATAATTCTAACATACAAGATGGAGTAATATTTCATGGGTTAAAAGATGCTAAATACTATGTAAATGATATAGGGTATTCAATATATATTGGTAATGAAGTAAGTATAGCTCATGGAGCATTAATTCATGGACCAGCTATTGTAGGAAATAACACCTTTGTTGGATTTAATTCAATAGTATTTAACGCTATAGTAGAAGACAATTGCTATATTGATACTGGAGCAATAGTAACAGGTGGAATTAGAATAGCTGCGAATAAATATGTTCCAATTGGTGCAATTATAAATACACAAGCTAAGGCAGATAATCTTTTAGAAGTCCCAAAGGAACAATCAGATTTTGCAGAAAAGGTTATTAACATAAATGTAGAACTGGCAGAAGTTTATGACTTAAAATTTGGTGATATACGTTGCAGTTGCGGTCTTTGTTGTAATCATAATACCTTAATTCAAAATCAGAGTTAATAATTTATTTTATTATAAATATAATCAATAGGATAGACACTGAAAATATAGAATTAAGTAAGAATGATCAGCTAAGAAACATAAAGTCAATAAAGCTTCAAATAAATGATATTTCAGTAGAAGAATTAGTTAAATATATTAAATAAAAACACAATAGTTGTAACTTATATGTTACAACTATTGTGTTTTTATTGTTACAAATTATGTTCAAAATTTATTTTTGGTTCTGCGCAAATAATTCTGTTTAACTACTAAATTAAGTAACGTTAATAAAAATAATAAACTTTATATTTATTAAAATCTTTTACTTAATTCATATTTATTCTATAATCCTTCTCATATTCTTAACTTCTTATATTCCACACTTCCAATATTTCACCCTATTTAAAACTTTGATACAACTATCATTAGCCCTCCTCGAACAAATATTCATTTTTATAAATACATATATTTAACTTTAAAATTAACAAATATCAAATGCTTTAATATTATATTATAAAGTATTTGATTGTGAGGAAATATGAATAAGAAAGATAAAGTAGTCATTGATTCAAAGATGGGAAATGTGATAGATAAAATGTCACTAGATAAGGTTATATTACGTGGAGAATATTTTAGTCCTGATAGTAGTTTTGCAGATAATTTGCAGATTTCTATTATTTCAGGTAACGATGGCAAAGAAATAATATTTCCAGTTAACTACAGCGGTTATTATTTAAAATTATTTTTAGGAGACTTTAATGGTGATGGTAAATCTGAGATAATGCTGAGAGGAGAATTTGGTGGCTCGGGTGGCTATGGGATTGCTTCAATTTATGAGTATACAGATGAAAAAATAAAAGAGATATTTAGTCCAGATATGTTCAGTGAAAAATATAAATTTGAGGCAAAGTATTTAAATAATTATAAGGTAAGAGTAGATGCTGTAACCTTAAATAAAAAATGGATTATCGATATATCATCTACCCCTAAAGTTTATTTAGATTTTACTTATGATAATAAAGGAAATGTTATAAATGAAGGAGTATCATCAGTATCGTCAATCAATAGCGCTTATCCAATTAATGATGTATTTCTAGATTACTATAACCTATTTATAAGACAAAGAATTATTGGAGTATCTAATGCAGATACAATAGGTGTTGTTGAAAGTTTTGTTAGCTTAAAAGATAATAATCTAACTATATACAGTATAGGAGTCTTTACCTATGGTAATGATATCACTAATACGCAAAATATAACTAGACGAATGATAGAGAATCAAAATGACCTGTTGTAAAATGAAATTAAACTAATAAAAAATCCATAATGATTATTCCGTTTTATGATTTAATCACTAAACAAAAACATAGAAGGAAGATAATTATTATGGAATACCCAAATAATAACACCGAGCCATGTAAAAATAAACACTTGGATTTTAAGAGCACATGACCATTGAACTTCGCCTCAAAGATTGGTTAATTACCAGTCTTTTTATTTGCTCATTAGCTTTGTTTTATATCAAAATTAATGGGTATATTCTCCGATTATAAAAAAATCGTGAGGAAGTGGACCTCCATTTGGCATTCTTATTTTTAATATAATACTTCAATAAATGTGAAAAATCAAACTGCATTTTGGTTACAAAAACTGCATCTAATTTACAAAGCATGCATTTGGAATACAAAAGTGGCGTTTCGTTTACAAATATTTAGTTGTCAGTTATAAAGATTGCTTTTCAATTTACAAAGTGGCATCTTGTGTTACTATTGAATACCCTTCCGATCCCAACTAGGTTGTATTAATAATAAATATCTTTTGGAAATAAATTTTTATTGACAAACAATAAAAATTTATTTATTATAACGTTAAAGGAGAGATTGATAAAATGAAAAAAAGTTTAAATTACAAAATTTTAAATTTTCTTGTATTCCTAGGTCTGTTTATTACTATTTTAATGATTTTTGCAACCCCACTTATTACAACTGCTTTTTTAAAAAGTAGATTTGCTTTACTCGATACTAATTTAGTTGCAAAAATTTCCATTTGTATTAACATATGTGCTATTCCATATGTTATAGCTATACTAAATCTAAAGAAAATTTGTAAGTTAATTACAGAAAATAATACTTTCTCACTTAATATTGTAAGCTATTTAAAAGTAATTTCTTTCTGTTCATTTAGTGAAATAATTATTTTTATCATCAGTGCAATATACTTAAAGCATTCAACTGTTTTTTTAAACGATGCTCTTTTATTAGGTCCTATTTTTATAATTATTTTTATCGGAATAACTATAGGCTTTTTATTCTTAGTACTATCACAACTATTTAAAATTTTTATAGAAATTAAAGATGAAAATGATAAGACAATATAGAAAGGAGTATCTCAATGCCTATTATAGTAAATCTAGATGTGATTATGGCAAAACGAAAAATTAACTCTACAAAGCTTTCGGAAAAGATTGATATAACCATGTCTAATATTTCGATTTTGAAAAATAACAAAACTAAAGCTATTCGTTTTTCTACATTAAATTCATTGTGTAAAACTTTAGATTGTCAACCAGGAGCTATCTTGGAGTGCATATGTGAAGGTGATCATCAATTAAAATAAAAAATTTATAACTAAGGAGAGATAAGTAATGATAAGTATTAAAAATTTAAGTAAGATTTATAATATTGGTAGCGAGAAACTTACTGTGTTAGACGATGTCAGTTTAACTATAGAAAAAGGGGAATTTGTTTCTATAGTTGGGGCATCGGGTTCAGGTAAATCCACCCTAATGAATATGATAGGGGGATTAGATAGACCTTCGATAGGTTCAGTAATTATTGAAGGTGAGGATATTAGTAAGTTTAAAGATAAGAAAATGTCCAAGTTTAGAAATGAAAAAATTGGATTTGTATTTCAATCCTTTAATCTAGATAATACTCTTACAGCACTGGAAAATGTTATGATGCCTCTCATGATAGCAGGAATGTCTGATAAAGAAATGAAGGGCAAAGCTAAATCAGTACTTGAAACCTTGGGCATGGGAGATCGAATTAAGCATAAACCTACGGAGCTTTCAGGTGGTCAAAGACAGAGAGTAAGCATAGCTAGAGCTTTAGTAAATAATCCTAAAATAATTTTAGCGGACGAACCAACTGGAAATTTAGATTCTAAATCAGGAGCAGCAGCTATGGATATTCTCGCTAATTTTAAAAAGAAAGGATATACCATCGTTATGGTAACACACAACATGGAAGAAGCAATGTGTGCAGATAGAGTTATAAAAATTAAAGACGGAAAAGTGGAGGTATAATATGAAACTGAAAAATAGTATAAAAACAGCATTTAGAAATCTACGTAGAAGAAAAATGAGAACTTTTCTTACTTCTTTTGCGGTTTCCATAGGAACTATGTTAATAATACTTATGGTAAGTCTTGGAGTAGGGGTACAAAAAATTATAGAGGATAATTTGAAAGCTAATGCTTCCGCTAATGTTATTAATGTAACCCCTTATAAAACAGAAGTAGATAGTTTAAAATTAGAAATTAATAATGAAGGAGAAAAACCTTCTGAGCAATCCAAATCAAAACCTAAGATTTTAGATAAAAATGAATTAGAAAAAATTAAAGAAATTAAAGAAGTTGAAGATATAAGCGTTTATACATATATACCATCTATCGAAAAAAAGCTTATGGATAAGGAGATAGAGGATACAGCTATTTTAGCCTATGATTTAAATTATCCGATATTTACTGAGAATAGCATAGAAACTGTAAGAATTAAAGAAAAGAATGAAGATTTAAAACCAATTATCTATGGTGAAATGCTTAAAAAGGAAGATAAAAACTCAATATTAGTAGGGAAAAAATTATTAGATAAGTTAGGTATTGAAGATGCTGAATCTGTTGTTGGAAAGGAAATCACTCTAACAGCTAATTTACACGATATATCAGGAATGCCTAATATTGATCCTTTAGCTAAGAATTTTAAAATTGTAGGTGTAATAGGAGAGAAATTTCCAAATAGTGAGCAGATAATATCTTCTATTAATGATACAAAAGACTTACTAGGTTATAAAAATTTAAATAAGAATTATTATGAAGAAAATGGAGCAGACAAGGTAGAAGTTACATTAAAAAATATATCTGATGTTTCAACAGTTTCAGATGAAATTACTAAAATGGGTTATGAAACTACAAGTATAGAATCAATGATTAAAGGAGTTAAATCCATGTTCACTATGGTTAACGCCGTACTAGCAGTAATAGGTATAATAATAGTTTTTGTTGCTTCTATAGGTGTAATTAATACTATGACTATGGCCATATATGAAAGAACAAGATCTATTGGTATAATGAAAGCTTTAGGATGTTCTAGAGGTGACATAAGAAGGCTGTTTATTGTAGAATCAGCTGCAATTGGATTTATAGGAGGATTAATTGGTTTAGTTTTTAGTTTAATAAATACTCAAATTATAAAAATAGTCTTAGATAATTTATTGAAATCAAAAGGAATTAATGATGTTCCTAATATTTTCTCTACTCCTATTTGGTTAGTTCTTGGAACTATAGGATTTGCTATATTAATTGCAGTCATTGCAGGCTTATATCCAGCTAATAAAGCTTCAAAGCTTGATCCTGTAGAATCATTAAGATACGAATAAGGTTAGTTTAATATTATTTCCTTCTTAGTTAGAGGCTATTGCACTTGGTGCAATAGCCTTATTTTACAATAAATATATTAAAGGTCTAAGTAGATACTGCAAAATTACTCATATTAATTAAGCCTGTAAATATTTTTTTGTATTCTGATTAATCTTCTATTCTATCTCTAAATCTTACTTCCTACCAAAACCTACCCTAGTTCATTTCTTATCCTACAATTAATTAAGTATACTTACAATTAATATTATATACATACAGTTTATCGAAAAAAATAACCTCACTTAAACCCTTGGTATAAGTGAGGTTTATCTATATTTAAAGTTAAATAAAAATTATACATTTATTTATAAAGATACTAACAAATTTAATAACTATAAAATTAAATTTTATAACTTTACATAAAACTTAATTTTTAAACTAAAAATTAGTTAAAAAACCTGAATAATAATTAAATATTTAACTGTAATTACATGGTTATAATGAAATATATGCTTTGAATCTTATATTAATCATAAAAAAAGATAGAAAATTAAATTTCCTATCTTCTTTATATATAAACTTTTAAATTTAACTAAGTACCAATAGACCTATTGATTTATAAAATTTAAATCAATGGGCCTTTTAAAATAGTGATAAATTATCTTTAGCCAAAGCCAGTAAGTCATCCATGGAAGCCTGGGTATGCTTTTCAAAGTGTTCTCCAAATTCATAATTAGCTATACCTTTTGGAGTTATGTTAGCTTTAAAGCTAGTGTATTCATCTATAACGCTTTTAACCACCGCTGCAGCATAAGCAGGTAAGGATTTAATGTTTTCTCTACTTTTATGGACTTGGATTGCTCTATATTTATTAATTATTAGCTGAACCACTCTCTCCTTTAAGAACCACTCCTTAAGGTTTGATATGGCTCTTATTAGGTGCATTATAAGCTTTTTACTTAGGGTAACCTGTGCAAAATTAGCCTTACTTACAATGAGGTTGTATTCATTTTTATTATTATCTATAACTAAATCTATGGCCTGATTTTCTAAGTCCTTTTTATTAGTTATAGAAGGACAATAAAAGGAGAATTTAAACCTTTTATTTTGCTTTGGTGCTAGATCTTCAGCTCTAAGATTTTCAGAATTGTCCTTAAAGAGCTCTTTATACTTATTAAGCATCTTTTCTATGGTGTATTTAGCATAATATTTACACTTGGTTTTTAAAACCTTTAGCCAAGAGCTTCCAGGTTTTATTAAATTCATAGAGAAACCTTCATGAAAATTTGAAGATTTAGAATCTGTTAACTGGGTCATATATATAATAAGGCGTTTTTCTCGTGCCTTCATAGTTCCAAATTCATGGGTAAAGAAGAAATTTCTAATATGGGTATAACCAGTTAGTTTAGATAAGGAATCAACATCAGTAGAAGCCTCACCTTTAGCCCTAGTCATATTCTCCATATCAACTAAAACCCAGCTATTTAACTTCTCATCATAGGCTAGAATATTTTTATCTATTAGCTTTTCTACGCAGTTATATACTGTTTTGTAGGATGCATTAACATGTTTTCTTATTAATGATATAAGATTAGCCTTAGAATCACTATAGGTTTGTATTAAATATCTTGAATTAACTTCACTGGATATATGTACAAGTGAAATATAGGTATCAAGGATATAGTACTCATTGCACTGAAATAATAAGGTAGATAAATGAGAGTTATATAGTTTTGTAGCCATTTCTTCTTCACCTCCTTTAATTAATCTAAAGCTAGATAATATAAGGGTTTAAGCTCTAGTCAATATGTATAATGATATTTTAATTTATATTATATTTAATTGCAAAAGTCATAATTATGCCAGATATGACGATAGTTTTCTTACGATTTCAAAAAAAAATTTACGGTAGAATGCGGGTTTCAGGGTTTTTTGCCAGATATGACGAGGATTTTCCTACGATTTTTGTTAAGCCTTGATATAACTAGGTTTCAGATACCTGACTAAGTAGTCAGTGTTAAAAATCACGATTTTAATTTTTTTTATGCCAGATATGACGATAGTTTTCTTACGATTTCAGAAATTTCAAGAATAAAATCGTAAGTTATGTCAGATATGACGATACCAAACCCACGATTTCACAAAATAAGTAAAGGCTCGTTCATAAAAAGTTTACAAAATAAAGGGGTATTTTTAGTAATAAAAAGTAAAAATATTACACTAAATGGTAATATTTTTGATTATTTTACCATTTAGTGTAATATGATTTACTGTATCTATTAAATTGTGTCAGTTAAGATGAGAATTAATAAATAAAATGACACTTATGACGAGGATCTATAGTATAAAGAATGTCAGATATGACGAGGCTATGATTTTCAAAATATCGGATGTAGCTAGGAGAGATTTAAACTGACACTTATGACGAGGTAGTTAATTTTAATTATGCAACATATAGCGAGGGTATAAATTAAAATGTCAGATGTACAGTTTCGTTAATAAGAATATGCTTTAACTAAAGTTAAAGACTATTTTTATTTTATAATATGTCTGTTTTTAATTTTTCTAAATACTTCAACCAAAACTAAAATAAATGCTATTAATATACTAATGCCATAAACATAGTGGTCAGATTTTATATTCAATATTCCAACTATAAGGCAAATTATAGCAGATATCATAAGTGATATAATTCCTTGTCCTTCGTATTCTTTTTTCATAAATGTACTCCTAATATAAATAATTCATTCTAATATATATTGTATCACTATTTTTAAATAGTTTATATTCTTATAAAATAATATATAAATTTATCTAATTTTAAAATGTCACTTATGACGATATTTTTCTTAGGATGTGTAAGTAATAACCAGATTTTAGATGTAGTAAGGTAAATTATAAGGATTGAGAAGTCCATATTGGATAAGGATTGATTTGTTGGTTAGGGTATGTATAGGTAAGACTAACTACTAAATAGTATCTTTAAAATCAGTAAAGTACAGTGTTTAAGCTATATGATATAATCAAGTAATAATAATTTTTAAAGGTCAAGTAATTTTGTATTAATTAAATTGGGGGATTTGACAAATGAGTTCCGAAAAAGAAATAAAAAAAAGATTATATATAAAATATACATTGAAAGAAATTAGGAAAATACTTAAGAAAAAGCAATGGAAGAAGATAAGAATAGAAGAACTTGAACATGACATTATAAAATACATTGCAAAATTGGAAAAGGAGGCTGATTACGGAGAAAATAATTATAAGAAGCATGCATTATGTAATGCTATATTCCCTGGTATTGCTGCATATAAGATTTTACAGAAGTATGGTTTTACAAAGGATGAGGCTTATTATTTATTAGAAAGTGTATTTGAATCAATTGCAAAACTTGCTGGAATGATTTATAACACACTAGATTTGCTTCCTAATGGATATAAACTAATTAGGAAATCTTTGTGGACTGATATGAAAGGTAAAAACAAAAAATGCTGGGAGACTGATTTTATACAAGATAATGATAACGGATTTTCATATAGAGTAAATAAATGTATTTTTGTAGATGTTCCAGCAGAAAATGATTGTTCTGAGATTTCGAAACTTTATTGTAAGAATGATGTTTATTGTTTTAGAGGACTCCACAGACACGTTAAATGGGAGCGAACACAGACATTAGGAGAAGGGGGAAGTTGTTGCGATTTTGTTTTTAAAAAAGTAAAGTGAAGAGAATATGTAAACAGAGAAACTAAAGATGCACTACCTAAAAGTGCTTTAGGCAAATCTCTAGAGGATGCTAGAAAGTTATTGACAGATATGAAAACAGTTCTAGAAGACGGGATACTAGATATAGATAATAATGCCTTGGTCGGTAGACCTTCCAGAGGATGTTAAAATTTCAAAAGTTGAAAATAACTAAGTTTAAAAACCCCAGTATTTCCATATGAATGTCCTTACTGGGGTTAATTATATAATCATTGAAATCAAGATACAAGACATCTATTTTTTGACGCTTACGGAGAATTATAAGGATGAAGCAGTTCATATTGGATAAGGGGTAATTTGTAGGGTACGTGAAAATCTCCTGAATTGAGAAATAAAAAATACCGCATATTTTTTTGCATAGTACGGCATTTCCAATAATTTAATATAAAAATTTTCTACTTAATATTTTAAAAGTATTACTATAAAATTACCTTAATCTATTAATAAATTAATATTTATTTGTTTATTAATTCTTGCAACTCATTCACAAAGCGACATACATGAAATCCATCACATACTGCATGATGAACTTGTATAGCTAAAGGCAAAATATATTTATTTTTTTCTTCATAATATTTTCCCATTGTAAAAATAGGCAGTAGGTAATTATATCCTTTTTGCAGATTTAAATTAAATCCTTCAAATGTTGCCCAAGGTATCATTGATACTGAAAATATATTAATAGGTATATTGGGCTTTGACATCATTCCTTTTACTGAGCCAAACTCCTTAATATCCTTTTTATACAACTCACAAAAAACCTCATAATCCTCAGAGTATTCTGTCCATATATTAGAAAATGTTTCAGTATCATTATTAAATACTGTATAACAAGGCAGCATTTCATTAAAAATTCCCAATTGTCCATTCATATCAAAAGATGTTCTAAATTCACTGTGTCTGTTAACTACTTTTGTAATATAATAAAGCATTGTTGGATATAACTTTTTATTTGAGTTTTTAATTTTTGTAATATCTATTTTAACTGTCATACTATATGTACATTGAGTTTCTGAAAAATAATGTTCAAAATATTCTTTTCTATCCCAAGTTTCTTTGTTAATAATTCTAAACTCCATTGATATATCGTCCTTTCAACTGCTATTAACTCATTTGTTTATTAAATATAAACTATTTCTTAATCTAATTTAATTAATTATAGCATATTTTCATAATACTACATTATTCAAATTGCAAAGAACAAATTTTCTATTTACTTAGCAATTTCTACAAAGTGTATAATATACTTGAATTGTGAAATAAAAAATACCGCATATTCTTTTGAATAATACGGTATTTAAAAGCTATAATATTTTCTTATAACTTTATTCTTTTCATTACTATTTAATTAACTTACATTTTTACTATACATCTATAATTAGCCCTAACTGCAACTAATTTATTTTTCTTAAAATTTCACATTTTATTTATATTGATAATATCTATAAGTCTATTCAGAGTTAAAATTTGCTTAAAATTATATCACTACCACCTTTATTTCCTGCGAAATCATCCGTATTAGAATTCACATACCCACCAGCAATAAACCCTCCGTCTTTTGTTTGATCTAAACAGTTAATATAATCCTCACTGTTACCTTTATAATTTTTAGTCCATTGTATGGATGCATCACTAGACAATTTTATGATAACCCCATCTGTTCTCCAATTTGGGAAATTGATAAAATCATGATCTTTAGATGAAGTTGTACCTGCAACAGCATACCCTCCATCTGATGTTGATATAATTTCTTCAAAATCTTCACTACTTGATCCACCAATATTTTTGATCCACTCTATATTACCGTCCATACTCATTTTGCAAATAATAGCGTCTACATTTCCATAATTCTTAGACTGTAAATCACCATCATTAGACAAAGAATTTCCTGCCATAATATATCCTTGATTTTCAATAAACTTTATAGAATTTATATGATCATCTGATTTACCACCAACATTTTTAATCCACTCAGTATTGCCACTCGCATCTAATTTGATCACAACACCATCATAGTTTTGTGCTGTTCCATTATGTTTTCCTGTAAAATCATAATCTAATGATTTTGAATGTCCAGCAATAATACACCCACCATCAGAAGTCTTATCTACACTACTTAAAATATCGTCGTAACTACCTCCTATATTTTTTTCCCATAAAACATTTCCTTGTATATCAAATTTTACTACTACTCCATCTTGATATGAAGTACTTCCATAGTGTTTATCTTTTAGTTGAACATCATTAGAATTACTTGTACCAACTGCTACATAATTTCCATCTGAAGTCTGTGTAATTTTCTCTAGATAATCATTTTTAGTTCCTCCAATATTTTTTATCCATTCAACATTTCCATTGGAATCAAGTTTTACTATAGTTCCATCATATCTGCCAATATTTTTTCCCTCATACATACCATCTCTAGAGCCTGCTTTACCCACAGCGATATATCCACCATCTGGAGTTTCTACTACTGATTTAAATCCTTCAGGACTTTCTATTCCACCAATATTTTTTAT
This sequence comes from Clostridium sp. UBA7503, assembly GCF_002477055.1. Classification (NCBI taxonomy): domain Bacteria; kingdom Bacillati; phylum Bacillota; class Clostridia; order Eubacteriales; family Clostridiaceae; genus Clostridium; species Clostridium sp. UBA7503. Next base: position 18,874 of record NZ_DLNT01000043.1, on the reverse strand, counting down.
CCATATAATATTCCCAAGCTTGTCTACTTTCATTATAATTGCGTCCCAGCTTCCCATATTATGCCCTTGCAAATCACCATCAGCAGAGGAAGATTCACCTACTGCAATATAGTTTCCATCTTTTGTTTCTTTAATTTGATATATCCTATCAAGGTTATTTCCACCATATAGCTTTAGCCATTCTGTATCTGGTTGTAAGTTGTTTTCTACAGCCTTAACTGTATGTATATTAAATAATAATATCGAACTAATAATTAAGCAGAACTTTAATAACCTTCTCTTTAATTTCATTTTTTCATTCATTTAATTCACCTCTTATTTTTTCTTTAAACATAATTATAAAACAAAATAATGCTAATAAAATACTATAATATAACTAAATTTTTGATAGTAACCTATAACAAATAATTTAAGTTAATATTTCATGTTTTAGAATATTATAGAATAATACTCAAATTTTATTCTATAATATGTTTTATTATTTTATACTATGACTTAAAACTCTACTGTTATACTATACCTCATCTACTTTTCTCTATTACAAAAATAGGATAATTTTTAATACTATATTATTCAATTTTGAAAGCACATATTTAAACACTTATTTCACTTTACAACTTAAATTTCGTTTCCCATCCTATCTCATTTAAATGCTATAAGTGGATTCATGCCTATATTAGAGTTTAATTTGAAATAGGTGGTTTAACAATACTGTTTTTTTATACACTGTGTAAATGAATCAATATTACACGTTCTTAGATTTCCAGTAAAATCGTTATAAGTAACTTTTGTAGTATTTTCATGCTGAAAAATATTTAATACAACTCTCTCATACCCTTTAAAATTTTTATAAGACTTACCTATAATAATCTCTAAAGGTTTGGACTTTACTTTTGACATAATATCCTCCTTTTTCATGTTTTCTGTATTGGATATAGAACTGAATATGAGAACATTTCATTTTTATTTATACTTGTTTCTTAAAAATAAGACAATAGCAACTATTAAAATTCCTAGCTGTATAAACGTAATCCCTATGTAAAATAATTATGTAAGAAAGTAATCGATTTGTAAAATTTTAAAATTTAATCTTACTTATATACAAATTATATGCTAGAGTTTCTATTAAATCAAATAATTTACAAAGAACAAATTTTCTATTTACTTAGCAATTTCTGCAAAGTGTATAATATCCTTGAATTGCGAAATAGAAAATACCGTAAAATTCAATTGAATAATACGGCATTTTTAAGAGATTATTAGGTTTTAATAGTTGTGACGCATAATAAGAATGATTTTCATTAACTTTTGACGTATTCTCTTCATCAAAAAAACTTGGGGCTGAAATGCAATTTAAATCTTAACCTTGTTTGTCTATAATCTCAAAATTAAATGCAGAGTAGAAAGGCTTTGAATATTGTAATCACTTAACGTTCTTTCATCTTCTAGTTGTTTTCCTGCATAAATAAGCCTTTGATAGTGTGGGGGAATCCCTTCTTTATCTTGAATTTTGGTTTTAACATTCGCAATTGTATCACTTAATTGAACTTCTAAAGTTATTATTTTTCCTGTTAAACACCTCACATATATTTGCACACTATTCAAAGATTGTCCATAGATAGTCGCTTCAGCAGATATCCCACCAGTAGTTGTAGCTATATTGGGATCGATGCTTTTAGCTAAAGCAGTATTACTTGATAAAACAGTACCTAATAATAAAGTTGCAAGTAGTTTGAAAATTTTTCTTGATTTCATATAAATTACATCATTTACTTTTTATTTTTTAAAATCATTATTCTGTAAAAGAATTAAATTACCTTCTTTTTTAAAAAAATAAATTATATTTAAATTCAGAGCCGTATTATTCAATTTTCAAAGAACATTTTTAAATTTTCACTTCGCACTATCTACAAATTGCATAATATAAGTTGGCTTCATTGCAATGTTGAAAGTTAAAAATGGATCATAAATCAAGTTATAACTAGAAGTTAAATCATAGTAAGTCTTAATTATATTTTGAATTATACTAGAATAAGGTGTCAACTTTATTTATATAACATCAATCACAAAATTTTTATGTTTTGAATATGATAATAATAATATATTTTTATCTTAATTATTAGAATTTGTAGGAAGAGTCTAATACAGTTGAAGATATATGAAGTCCTAAAGTCTAAAAGCTAAGTAAATTAATGATTACAGAATTGTGAAATGGACTAAAAGATTTATATAATCAAAAGGAGGATTTAAATTATGAATTCAACATCAAAAAATTATTATGTTCCTTGCATAAAGGAACATAAAGAAGAGGAGAAACTGTGCGCAACTATTGTAAAATGTGGAAATTCTAGTTCTGTTCAAATTCCTAACGGTAGCCCAATAGGAGAGAAATTTCTGGTAGCTTCACTTACTTTAGATACTTCTTGCTTATGTAATCCAATTATTAAGCTAGAGTATGAAGCTAATATAACTACTATAAATGCTTATGGAACTGTAAGTTTCCAAGTATATAAACAATGCGGCAATCAGTTTACACCAGTTCCTGTTGGATCTCAATGGGTTTTATCAATACCCCAGATAGATCAAGTCGGAGTCACTGCTAGTACAGCATTCTCATTCTTTGTTTGTGACTGCGATTGTTTTTTAGAAGACTGTTGCACATATACTGTAGTTGCAACTAATATTGGTGAAACTATTAATACTATTTTTATCAATAATTCAACCCTTGGAGCAATAGGAACATGTAGTGAAAATAAATGTTGTAGAAATAACTGTTGATAAAAATTAAATATATTTATATTCGAAATAAATTATTTTTATTAATTTTTAAATTTATATACCAACTTATGCAAATAAATTTAGTAAAATCTCGATAGAAGTATCTTTAATATCGAGGTTTTTTTATATATAAATGAGAAAGGTATTTTCCTTTTCAAGATCAAATGTAAGTTTCTTCAATGGTTTAATATCTTCATGAACACAAGGATATATTTTATTATCACATTCAATATATTCTTTTGTTGAGTAATAAGGTTAAAGTAGAGATTAAATATAGGGTATTTTTATTTAATATTTGTCTTATACTTATTTCTTAAAAATAAGGCAATAGCAGCTATTAAAATTCCTAGCTGTATAAACGTAATCATTGTAGTAATATGAGAAGGTAAGTAAAAGTATTTATCCAATAAAATTAATCTTAATAAATCACTTATGAAAAATATGCAAAACAGTAAGTTATAAATCTTTCTTTTCTTATAAAATAATTGAAAAGTCCACAATGCAAGTATAGTCTTAGAAACAATGCTGATAATATAACTAAGCATAAAATCACTCCTATGTAAAATATTTATGTAAGTAAGTAGTTAAGTTATAAAATTTTACAATCTTATCTCACTTATATACAAATTATATGCTAGAGTTTCTATTAAATCAAATAATTTACAATGTCCTGGTATTCACCTCTTACCATTTTTGGTTTATAATTATTGAGTATATGAAAACATAAGGTGGTGATACTATGAATACTATGATGGTAGAATTTAAAGATTTTATTGGAACTGAGTTTATAGAGAGGTATGAAAAAAGCATAAATGAGGATTTTAATATAATGCTAAGGCATTTAAATGATGAGTTTTATGAAATGACTAATAAGTATCAAAGAGAAGAGAAGATGATACTTATAAAGCGTAGATGCATAGATACCAGGAAAAGATGGATGAAGTCTTTAGATGATAATCACCAGGAGGCAATGAGTATGGAGATCCACACGGTTTTTCATGAGTATGAGAAGGTGTTAAATGGGGAGAGAAGTAAGAAGGATTTTAAGGAGTACTTTGGGGCCAATAGTCCTAACGATTATAAAAAGAAGATGGTAAAGAAAATAGAGAAGTGGAAGGAAAATCAAAGCTGTTTACTAACAGACTTTCCTTATGCTCATCTAATTCCTAAGAGGTCTTTAAAGGCTGCTTATAAAAATGATATTTTAACACTGTTTTCCGGATACATATGTGATTATGAGGAAAAAAGCGAGTTAACTAAGGTACCTACTATATTTTCTAATATTTTAGTAGATACAACTAACAGAGCTACTATTTACTCTAAGGGGGATATAAAAACTCTGGAGAAGTGTACTGATATAGGGGCTATAAAGCCTATAGAAATGGAGATAATGGCAGAACCTGAGGCCATAGATAAGGTAATTTTAGAACTGGAGCAAAAATCTTATTTAGAACTTAAAAATGGTAATCCCATAGAGGCTATTAACTTTGCTACGGAATTAGCTCTTATTAAAGCGTTGAGATATATGAATGCTTTAGATGTGGCTCTTTGTGTTTATTACTACAACTTTAGAAACGTAGTAAATGATGAGGAAATCATTACAAGTGTCTATGCAGTGGCAGAGGAAATGGGGCTATCTCATAGTGAAAAATCCCACAATGATCTTATAGAATCCCATATAAAACTAAGTAGTTCTAATTTAAAAGGGACAATTTCAGGTATAGGGGATGAGAAGTTTTCCATCAATGGATCTCTTTTAGAGTGTGCTATATATGAAGAAAATAAAGTTAAGATGGTAAAGGTAAAGCTAGGTGGACTGCTTAAAGAAATGGTAATGAAAAGAAGTGCCTTTGAATATAGCAAGGAACTTTATAACTATTTTAGTAAGGATGCAAAACAAATATCAACTTGGCTTCAAATGAGAAGATATAAAGCCTACCTTAACAATGAACCTTTAGAAACTAGTTGTAATTTAGCTAGTACCACCTTTGGAATCTACTGGAGGGGTAGCAGGATAGATAGAAAAAGAAAGCGTGTAGTAGACGCTCTAGAAGAAATGAAAGCTAAGCATCATATCGTAGAGGATTATGTTTATAATAAAAGGAATCAAGAGCTTATAATATACTTTATGGAGTTAAATGAAAATGATAAAAAGATTTTAAAGAGTAACGGTGTAAGTATAGAAAACCAAGTATTAAACTTGAAATAAATATATAAAAAGAGCAGCTTTAACAATTAACTTTTTAAGTTAGTTGTTAAAGCTGCTCTTTTATACCACTTTGAAGAAGATGGGAGGATTAGAGCTGGTAGTCATCGGATAAACTTTTCCATAAACATTTCTGTAGCATTGCTAAATACACAACACTTTATAACATAATCTGTCACAGTCATATCAAGTAATTCAGCTTTTTCTTTGATAACCTTTTTCTCTAGCTCAGTAAGTCTTACCTGTAGAACCTCAGATTTTGAATTTTTCATAAGAACACCTCTTTGTAATGACAGTTTATAACTTATATTATACTGGAAAATTATGTAATTACAAGAGGGGTTATTAAAATAGTCATGAATTTATCACTAATTAGATTATTAAATTCTTTACTACTATGTTATATGATATAGGAGTTGATTCATATTAGTAATAAGTCATTAAATATTCTATTAATTTTAATAGAATTGATAATTTTTCTTGGACTTTTATATATTTCAACGCAAGTGGAGTATCCTTTCAATATTTCATTGCTTGGTATTACTTCACTGTTGGTAGTCGTAAAATTTATGATTAGGATTGATAAAAGATTATATTAAATATCATCTTTTTTTAATCTTTTATACTACTCTAATTTCACCTGTTGGAACCCAGCCTTGCTTATTTTCATATCTATATTCATATTGAATAGTAACAGATACACCCACTTTAATCCGGTTTATTATTTTCTCTAACGGGGCTTTCTTCTTCATTGCATATGCAGCATTTCCCATACTAAAAGCAAAATAAAGTAAACCTAATGGTGTAAGTTTATTTATTTATTCTTCATTACATATTGTTTTATATCTTCTACATATTTTTTTACTTCATCTACTATGTCAAATTTATCTGTAAGTTTTGTTATTATATCTTGGTAATTTTTTTCTCTTTCTTCCTGCTTCATATCTCGTTTCTCTTGAGCTTTTAATATATAAAACAATAAAAATATACTAAGCACTGCCCAAATACCTTGGGATAGTGCAGCTTTCAGAATTTCACTCTCCATATTTTATTTCACCTACATTCATTAAATTTAGATATTTCCTTAAGCTATCAATAGCTTTTCTATGAATCTTATTTACAGCTTGTCTACTTATACAAAGTGCTACTGATATTTCTTCATCAGCACAGTGATAGTAGTATTTTTTTAATAAAACATACATTTGTTTTTCGTTAAGTATTTTCTTCATTACTAGTTCATCTAGAAATATTTCATATTCAATTTGTACATAATCATTAGTAGTGACAGTAAAAATATTACTAAATTCAACACTAACAATAGGGTTTACCTTATTTAGTTTATAATATTCTTTATATAATCCTTGTTTAATATAATTTACTAAAGCTCCATCTGATGAATTTTTTAGATTTGTTAGCCTAATTTCGTATATCATCCTTATAAAGAATATAGTTAGTTCACTTTTAGCATCTTCGTTTTTAAGTTTTCTTGATAAACTAGTTATTATAGGATCAAATCTAGTTATTAATAATTCCATACTTTCTTTATCAAAGCTTTTAGCTCTTTTTATTAAATTGCATATTGATTCCATCACATATTCCTCCTTAGAAGTTTTGCCTATATTTATTAAAAAGTGTTAAATTTGCTAATTGTAAACTCATCAAAGTACATATAGCATTTTTCTTTTAAAGAGGAAAAATAATAGTATATTTATAAAAGTTATAAATATACTACATGGAATTTTCATTTATATTTACTTATAAAGGTATAAATAATTTTAAAATAAGAAACTTAAGTTAAGATTTAGACTTTTCAAGCATCTTTTATTCAATTAAAAGTTTATTTTGATATACTTTCAAGGTAACCATTTTAATATTTGATTTCTGTAATCAAATAAATAAATAAATATGTATAAATTTACATAAGTTAACGATATAAATATCTAAAATTTGTTATTTAATTAAATATATGATAATATAGTAAAAAATATACTAAAACGATTTATTAGAATTGAAGGTGAGATTTTGAAAAATAAACTTATAAAGATTGAATTGAGTAGAGCAATTAAAAGTAAAACTATGGCTCTTATACTTTTTTTAGGACTATTAATTACAGTGTCACAAATTTTTACATATGTTATCCCAATAGCCAATTTTAATGAAAGTGTTGTGGTGGATAATTATCCAATGGCGTCCCCAACCACCGTATTTCAGGCGTGGATTGGTAATATTAATATACTTCCACAGAGCTATATATTTTTTGCCTTATTGCCATTGTTAGCGGCAATACCATTTGCAGATACCTTTTTTACTGACAGAAAAAGTGGATATATAAAAAATGTTCTTACTAGAACGAAAAAGAAGGATTATTTTTTAGCAAAGTATATAGCTACCTTCATTTCAGGTGGACTAGCTATAACTATACCACTGCTTGTTAATTTGATTATTGCAGCTATGCTTTTACCATCATTTTTACCAGAAGTAACTAAAAGTTTTGCAATAGGGCCAGCACATTTGTGGAGTAAACTATTTTTTACACATCCTTATATATATTTAATTGGATTTTTAATGATAGATTTTATTTTTAGTGGATTGATAGCTACTATTGGATTATCAGTGAGTTTCTTCATTGAATATAGGTTCATGGCATTAATTACACCATTTATAGTATATATATTTGTTTACACAGTACTAGGTTCTTTTAATTTAGCTAAATATATTCCCTTCTATTTTTTGCAGCCAGGATTTGAAGTATGTAATGGATATGTAGTTTTAGGAGAAATTATTGGATTATCAATCATTACATTTGGTATGTTTTTCTTCAAGGGAGTGAAAGATGATATATACTAATTTAAAAAATTGGACAAAAGAGTTTTTAAGAAATATAAAATGTAACTATCTAATAATCATGGGATATATGATTATTTTAGCTATAATAATTTTATTTCATATTAGAAGTGGAGTATTTACTCATAACATTCAAAGTGTGGCAGATGCATTTATATTCGTATCAGCATATTGGTTTTTTGGAATTGAAATTATGATTTTAGCAAATTTTATGCTTTTTAACATTATTAAAGATGATCTAAGGATAAATAGTATTATAAAACAAAAAAATAGGACTTTATTATGGATAAAGCAGGTATATAAAATAAGCTTATTATCTATATTTTCTTCAATATGGATTTCCATTTGCACTTATTTCTTTGGGGGATTAATGACTACACACTTTATAAACTGGAATAATGTCAATAGTATTTACTTTAAAGTAAACAAAACTATATGTAGCTCTATAAGTTTAAACTATGTAATTGCAATGTTTTTATTATGTTCCTTTATCAGAATTATTCTAATATTAACTATTTCATTATTAATATATTGGGTAACAAATAAGAAGATTATAAGCTGTCTGTTTGTTGTAACCTTGGGATTTTTAGAAATTTCAGTACCAATTGTATGTAAAGTGATAAATATTGATTACACAGCAATTAATAGCACCTATAAATTAATTGTTGGGTTTTCATATGGCATAGTTCTTATATTAATAGCAATATTTTTAGGAGTTATTCTGGGAAAAAGAAAGGAATTTTATTATGAATAATATAAAATTTGGTGATGAAAAGAAAAAAGGAAATTTCTTTTTACAGATTAAACATGATTTTTATAAAGGTACTATAGAGGGGTGGAAAAAATATGCAATAGCTCTATGTATATTTATATTTTTATGTTTTGTATTTCAAATAAGAGCTAAAAAAATTATGCAATTTAATAATATTAGTAAAGAAATCTCTTTTTCAGATTTTATATTATTTATGTTTAGAGGAATGAATGTTTTTGCTGGAAATGCAGTTGAATTACAAGATATGTTGCCTCAATGGTTTTTAGTAAATATATATTTAAGTATTATAATTGGATATTTTCCATTAAAGGATTTAAGCGAATCAGGAATTCAGGTGTTAATTAGAACTAAAAGTAGAGTTTCATGGTGGCTTTCTAAGTGTCTATGGGTCATATATAATGTTCTAATCTATTATGGAATTTCTATCATTGTCATAACAGTTTTTTCACTTTTCCATGGAGGATTATCACTGGAACCATCAAAGGAGCTAAATGTGATATTATCAAATCTAGACATTTCGAAGTTTAATTTTAAAGGAATACTCTTAGTCGGAATAATACTTCCAGTTATTACATCCATTACTTTTTCATTAATACAATTATTAATTTCACTTTTTACTAATTCAATTATAAGTAACATGTTTATCATTACTGTTTTAACTCTAACGCCATTTTATTGTAATTCATTTTTTATAGGCAATTATTTAATGATATTACGTAGTAATTTAAACATTGGAGACAGTGGAGTAAGTATAGTATATGGAATAGTTATATGTGTAGTATTATCAATAGCAACCATATTTATAGGAGCAAATAAAATTAAAAGGTATGATATTTTAGAAAAGTAATCATTTAAATGAAAAAATAAGGAGCATGAATATGGAGATAGAAGTAAGAAACTTAACAAAAAGAATTTCAGGAAATTTAATTCTTGATAATATAAATATAAAAATGACTGATGGTAAAATATATGGATTAAAAGGGAAAAATGGTTCAGGGAAAACTATGTTAATGAGAGCTATTTGCGGTCTTATTTTACCAACTGAAGGTCAAGTTATAATTGATGGACAAGTTCTTGGAAAGGATATTTCTTTTCCAAATAGTTTAGGAGCCTTAATTGAGAGTCCGGGTTTTATTGCTAATTATTCCGGATTTAAAAATCTTAAAATATTATCAGAAATACAAGATAAAATAGATGACAATAAAATTAATGAAGTATTAGCTATGGTTGGACTTGATCCAAAGGAAAAAAAGAAGTTTAAAAAGTATTCGTTAGGTATGAAACAAAAGCTAGGAATAGCAGCTGCAATAATGGAAGAGCCTGAGATAATTATTCTAGATGAACCAACTAATGCTCTTGATGAAAGTAGTGTAATATCCTTAAGAAAAACATTACAAAAATATCGTGATGCAGGAGCATTAATAATTATTTCATGTCATGATAGTGAGGAACTAGAATTTTTATCTGATGAAATTTTCTTTATGGAAAATGGAAGATTAAAACCATATAATAAACGCCAAAAGGAAGGTGATAGTTATGAAGAAGAAAAGTAAAGTAATATCACTGGCTATTATTTTTATTTTAGTTATAGTAATTGGACTAAGATATAATTACATAAACAATAAGTATCCTCAGGCACCTGTAGAAGCGTATAACATAGGAGATACCTTTGAATATAGAGGAATTACAGTAAAGGTAGAAAAAGCTAAGTTTATATCTGACAATGAAATAAAAAATATGAATCTGCAGGAATCTACTTTTTTTGAGAATGATGAAAGAAAAGCTATTGTAGCAACAGTTAATTTCAAGAATACAGGCAGTGAAACTCAAAACATAGAATGTGATTTTTTTGAAGCAGAATCTATTGATTGGCATAACGGTTTAAATTATGAAATGTTTATTGTAATGAATGGAGAAGGAGCAAGTCCAAACTTAACTTTAGCTCCAAATGAAGAAATCACATTAGATTTACCATATGAAATGTTTGACTTTCAATATGATAAAAGTAGTTGGAAAAGAATTGAAGAAGTACAATTTCGTTTAACAGTAGATATATATCCAGTAAAAAAGTGTGTTAAACTTGAGATTTAATAATATGCAAGCTTTAGGTAATGAGTGTTAAGATTGATAATAAGAAAATTATGGAAGTTAATTTTGCAAACGCTTTTATCGATTTAGATTAAAAATATAAAAAATAAAATAAAGTGGATAGAACTTAAATGATTAATCAAATTATATTTTAAAAGTTTAAGATAGGGTTAACGTACCCTATTAAATAAGGGGGAATACAATTGAAAATTAAAAAAAATATTTTTAAAGGAATTATGTTAGGAATGACACTTATGACCATTATGTCAGCTAAATTACATATTGCTGAAGCGAATAACTATAAAGACTCTACGTTCGGAGGCTTTTACTCAGGGTATAACATGGTGAATACAGAGTACAGAGCTAAAGAAGATGACTCTTCGTCATATATAAATAATTCAGGATCACCTTGTGGTGTTTATGTTGATGTATGGGGTGCTAGAGGTAAATTTGAAATTGCTAGAGATGGCAGAGGAATGGTTTTTTATAAATATGACGGACAAGAAGCTTCTTGTAATGTTAGTCAGTCTAATGTATTAGTAGGAAAAGGACAATCTAAAAAGCTACCTAACTATGTATATGAAAGAAATTATAATGCTGGATCCATTAAGATGACAGGAACTCAATTAAGAGTAAATTTATCAGGGTTATGGAGTCCAGATAGTATATAATAAAATATCGAAAAGAAAATAGTATACATATGATTTGATTGATTATTTGAGTTGTATTTATAAAAATTTATCAAGATAGGATTAAAGGACATCCTATTCTTAGAGGGGGAAGACAATTGAAAATTAAAAATAATATTTTTAAAGGGATTATATTAGGAATGGTACTCATGACAATAATGACAGTAAAAGTACCTATTGCTGAAGCAAATAACTATGAAGATACTGATTTTAAAGAGTTTTATTCTGGATACAATATAGTGGAAACAAAATATAGATATAAGTCAGATGACTCATCAGCATATATATTTAATTCAGGTTCACCTTGTAGTGTTTACGTTGATGTATGGGGTGGCTATGCTGTCTTTGACGATGCTGGTAATGCTTCTGTTAGACCAACACAACAAGAATGCTGCAATTACAATGGAAATGTATTAGTAGGTAAGGGGCAAGCTAAAAAGTTACTTAATAATGTAAATGAAAGAAAATGGAATGCTGCACAACTTCGTATGACAGGAACTCAATTAAGGGTATATTTATCTGGAAAATGGAGTCCAGACAGCATATAATTTAAGGATAAATTTAGAAAAGAAGATTGTAAGATATATATTTGTATTTTACAATCTTCTTTAACGAAATTTAAAAGTATTTAATTAATGATTTTTAGTATATATATTTTAATATATTAAAACTTAATTTTATATTAGTGTCATGTTGGGGGGGGAAAAAGTGAGAAACAAGATGGGAAAATTAATTTTAAAAATTATTATAATAGCTATGTTTATTTGCAGTGTCTATATACTTATAGTTAAAGGTATGCCTATTCCAGGAAAAAATGTTTGGAATAATGAAGAAATAGCGGAGGAAGATGTAGGAAATCTTGAAAAAGAAGAAAGAAAAGAAGAAAGTGAATTAAAGCTATACCAAATAGGAGAAGAGGTTACTTTTGGACCCTATACATATAAGGTGAATTCGGCAATGGAATCAAAAGAAAAAGGAAACTTTCCTGCACCTACAGATTATTCAAAACGATATACATTTGATGAAAATGGCAACATAACAGGAGATAATTCTTATGTAGTAGTTAATATAACTATTGTTAATAATACAAAAAAAGATAAGGTACTCTACTTAAACAGCATGGGATTAGCAGTATATAAAAATAATAATACTAATGAATGTGATTATAGTGAATGTTTATCTTCAAGTAAATTAGAAGGTTATAGGAGAAAAGATTATTTTAGTACACAGCTTGAACCATCAGTAGAATATACTTATGATCTTGTATTTATAATTCCAGATGAATCATTAAAAACCAATGAAGGGCAGCTTGTAATTAGAAGACAAGACGCCTCAACAGAAAAGGAAAACGAAGATAAGATGAGATGTGTAGAAGTAAAATTTCATTAAATGAATATTTATATAAGGAGGTAAAAAGTGAAAGGAAAAATGGGCAAAGTAATTTGTATAATAATTATAGTAGCCATGTTTATTTGCAGTATCTATATACTTATAGTTAAAGGTATGCCTCTTCCAGGAGAAAATGTTTGGAATAATGAAGAAATAGCAGAAAAAGATGTGGACAATAGGGAGGAAGAAGAAAAAAAAGAAGAAAGTGAAAAAAAGGTTTTTCAAGTAGGGGAAGAGTTTACCTTTGGACCTTATACATATAAGGTGAATTCGGCAATGGAATCAAAAGAAAAAGGAAACTTTCCTGCACCTACAAATTGGAGTGAACGATATACGTTTGATGAAAGTGGAAACATAACTGGAGAGAATTCTTATGTAGTAGTTAATTTAACTATTGTGAATAGTACAAAAGAAGTTAAGGAGCTCTACTTAAATAGTATGAGAGTAGTAATATATAAAAATACTACTACTAATGAATGTGATTATAGTGAATGTGTCTCTTCAAGCAAACTAGAAGGTTATGGGAGAAAAGATTATTTTAGAATAGAGTTTGAGCCATCAGTAGAATATACCTATGATCTTGTATTCATAATTCCAGATGAATCATTAAAAACTAATAAAGGGCGGCTTGTAATTAGTAGACAAGATGCCACAACCAGAAAAGAAGACGAGGATAAGACAAGACTTGTAGAAGTAAATTTTTAATTTTAATATTAAGCCCTTGAATAGAAAGATAAGAAAAAAAGAAAATAAATCCAATGTTGAATTATTTACAAAATAGTGTATATTCAACTATATAAGGAGGTGATTTATATAGAATTTATTACAAAATTTTTTTTGAAGTTCCAGCAGCTATAATTCTTTTAGTAATTAACATAATTTGTATAGTTGGTAGCTTAGTGGCATTTCCGTTGATACAAAAGAGTAGCATGTTAGAAAAAGAAAAAAAATTAGCTACTATTTTAGATACAGCATTTTTAATTTTAAGTATGTTTGCCCTAGTTGTATTATTTGCAATAAGTATATTTTTTTCTACTTTTATTTTTTAATGTTTTATAAGGAAAAAGAGAATTATTAATTAAGTTCTCTTTTTCCTTATAAAATAAGAATCAGTATACTTGATATGTTACATTTGCCATAATAAATTCCTTCTTTCATTTATATTTCTAACTTCTTAATCGATTAAGTTATTACATATATAAAAGAGTGAGTTAAATTAGATTTGTAAACCTAATTTAACTAAAATTTATATTTTTTAATTAAGAGTTGATCTATTTCAATTAAAATTTTTAGATAAAAGTGTTATAATTTTACTTACTATTACAGTCTTTTATATATTTATAACTGAATTATTGCGGAAAGGTGATTTGATAAGAAAAATTGAATAGTAGCTACAACTCAGTTTAAAAAATTCATACTGTATATAAAACCCTATCTGCAAAATCCATAAACATTTCAATATATATATGTAACAAGGGTATTTCTAAGAAATGCTGTGTAGAGAAGTCTACACCATATATATTAAGGAGTGGATATTTTGAAAGAAAGATACTTTAACCAGGATATAGATGGTAAAAAGTTTTATCATTCTATACTAAAAAATTGTACAGATAGAATAGAAAATCAGGGTGTTATATTTCCAATAACAATTGATGAAGGAAAAGGAGAGTTAAATCAGGTAATAGTGGAGACTGTATGGGATATGTTTTATAGTTATAGGCCTGAGCCTGAGATGCAGCTAAAATCTACGGAAGTGGCAGAAGAGTTTTATAAAATGATACTGGATGCACAGGATGTTGAAGTAGCTCTTCAAAGGATCTGTGAAGAGAAGAAATTAGATGTAGTAATAATTACAGAAATGTCTTTATAATTTCCTAAATATGTAATATAATATAGATATGAAATTCCAACATGTCTAAGGGAGGGTAGCTGCATCCTAGCTATTCTCTTTTTTATACTATTATAGTTATTTAAAATCTACTATTTCTAAAAAATAGTAGATTTTATTACTTTAAATGAAAATCCATTTTCTTTGAAATTGTCTATAATATATGGTAAAGACTCAACTGTGCTTTCTTTACCATAGGTATCGTGCATTAATAATATTGACTGTTCATAACCTTCAGTACCATTTTTTACGTTATCAATAAGTTGTTGGACTGAATAATCTTTTCCTTCTGAGTCACCATTCATAGAATTCCAGTCTATACTTATTATACCTCTTTCATTTAAAATATTATTAAAATTAGGTAAATTAGGATCATTATAATATTTTCTACTCATATATCCCCCGGGCATTCTTAATATTTTACAATTAAATTCGCTACCCAAAATTTCCTTAAGTATATTGTTAGTCTTGTCAAACTCCTTCATAAAAGTATCTATATCTAGTTTATTATTTGGATATAATTGGCGTAATGAATGAGTATAGCTATGATTTCCTATAGCGTGACCTTCGTTAATAGTTCTTTTTAAATATTCCTGGGCGCTAGTATTATTAAGCATATCACCTTTAATAAAGAATGTAGCATGTACTCCTTTTTCTTTTAATATATCCAATATATATTTTGTATTAGGACTTGGGCCATCATCAAAAGTTAAAAACACAGTTTTTTCCTGGCCAGCATATTGATTTTCAACCATTTGTTTTACTTCATTAGCATCAACTGCATATTCTTCTGCACTTTTTATTATGTTGGAGCCTACCAGTATATTAGGGATTAGTATATTCGATTTTATTTCTTTTGTTTTTATATTACTTGATTGCATATAAACACTATTACTTCTTGATTGAAATATTTTAAATATAGTAACTGTTTTATATCCTTGTATATCCAAACATAAAAGACTAGTTAAAGATAAAGCTAGAATATTCATTTTTAAGAATACACTTTTATATGTTTTAACCTTCATTATTCTTTTATTTCTTTTGTTATACATTTAAATCCTCCCATATTCTTATTATAAATTAATATAACTATAAATATCATAAATTTTAAGTTTTAATCCGTTTCAGATAATTATAAAATAGATGTAATATTTTAATTACAAGATTATTTTACCCAATATATAAATAGTTATTAAATATGTGAAGAGAAAAAATTAGATGTAGTGATAATTACAGAATTGTCTTTATAATTTCCTAAATATGTAATACAATATAGATATGAAATTCCAATATGTCTAAGGGAGGATAGCTGTAGCCGAGCTATTCTCTTTTTTATGTTATCCTTCTATGTCACCTTGTAATGAGGTCATGAGTATATTTAAGGCTTTAGTTTTCCTTCGATATATGGTTGTATAGCTAACATTTTGGTTTTCTGCAACTTCTTTAATTGTAGCTCCATGAAAATATAGCTGAGATATTAACTCTGCATCTTTAGAAGTTAACTTTTTAAGAGCTTTATGAAGTTTAGCAGCTTCAATGGATTTGAGTACATTATCTTCCGTGTTACTACTGTCTGATATTTCACTTAAAACTTCATCTGATGTGTTTTTTCCATGCTTCCTTTTTTCCCTTAATAAAAGGTCTAAATAATTATTTTTTATGGCCTTAGTAACATAGCTAGTAAAGTTTTTATTTTTATTTTCATCAAAAGTGTCAATGGATTTTAATATTGTAAAGGTTCCAATTTGAATCATATCCTCTAAGTCAAAGTTATAAATCTTTATCTTTAGTGCTTCTTTATAAACAAAGTTTTTATATCTCTCAATGATTTTTTCCTTTGCCTTTACATACCCCTTTTTAGCTTGATATATATCACCTTGTAATCCTTTGAATTCCTCACTTTTCATTAACATCACCCCTTAAAATAATTATATATTAAATTACAAATAATGTATATAAAGATATGATTATTTTCCTATAAAAGTAAAATATTAAGGAATTTGTTGTTACAATAAATGAAACATTATTTGAAACAATTATTGCAACTTTATATGTACTAAAATTCAAACAATTATTGTGTATTTATTTGTACATATATTATAATGGATATTTAGCATAAAAAATCACTGTAGGTAAATAGAATAAACCGCGGCGGAACAATCTTCCTATAATAAAAAGCCTATTTGAAAAATTTAATATTCATCTAGGCTTTTTTGTATTGGCCAAAAAAACTTTTATATGTATTCCCCCCTTGGGGGGAGAATATAGGTGAATTTTTTTATTCCATAATTTGTAAAATATATGGAATAGTCCATTTTATAGAGTTTATTCATAGTAGATAATCTATTTTAAAAAGCTTATTAAGAAGTTAATAGTCTAACTTACAATATTTTCCTAGGAAATGAATCATTGTTGTCTTAGCAATCCTAGTACTAGTAGCCCCTGCTAACCAATCCTTATTTAATTAATCTTTTTATAGGGTTTTATCGTATTTACCCAAGAATATCTTTAAAACTAAATAGATATTTTGGTTTTTAATTAAAATTTTAGGAGATAACTTTTTATTAAATAGAATAATAGTTTTTACAATTATGACAATCTTTTATGTGATTGATATTTATTCCATTCATAGGAATAGTAGGTGTTTTGCTTCTTGTAGCTGCTTTAATTCCTAGGTATATTGCATAGGCTATAGCCCTAGGACCTACTTTATGATAAAGGTCCGTATCAGCTTTACTATTACAGAAGAAATATTCAATTATGACCGCTGTCATATTAGTGTTTGATAGCTCTGTAAACTCATCTGATGATTCTAGGTCCCCTTATTAATATTATTATTATTTATTGCTATAACAAGAGAATTGATACTATCATCTAACTTCTCTAATTTAGTTTCAAATCTCATCATAAGATAAGCAGTAATTGCTATAGGAAATCCCACATTTGATACTAGATTTATTAATTCTTCCATTGCTTTTAACCTCCTTTAAAAGTATATAAAGAGGCTCAAAAGAGCCCCTTTAACTAGTTAATCTCATAAGCTGTTTCACTGGTGTCTACAGCTATAGCACTAAGCTTTTCAACAAGCTTACCATTCTTAGAGTTAAATATACTTTCTGCTCCGATGCAGTTATCCATTAAATTAACTATATCTTGGTCCTGAACTACTTCCTTTCCATCAGAGATAGTTAAATTGAACTTAGACTCTGCAGAATCTCTGAATGCTAGCACATATTTTCTAGATGTCATTTATTATTCCTCCCTTCTTAGAATTTTTTTGATCCTATGCCTGATTAAGACCGAATTCTTCAATTTTTCTAACTTCAGTAGGCTCATTAACAGTTAAATTACCAATAAGCACTGCAGTATTAAACAGCTGATCATCTGTAGCTAGTCCACTAACTGAAAACTTTTGAGAATCAACCTTTGGAGAACCATCTTCCTTTTGTCCATTCACATACTTAATTACCATTGATGACTTCATTTTTGTAGATGTTATTGCCACAAAACTCACTCCTTTCTTAACTTCTTAAATATATATATGTGTTTTCATTAATTTTTTCCTTTATCAAGTTTCATGCACTGATAGTAGTGTCTTATAGCCTCATTTATTAACTCATTGTACTGAACAACTTCGTCAGAATATAAAAATACTTTTATCTCTTCAAGTCTTTTTATGTTCTCAACCTCTATTAAATAAGTACGTCTTAAGGATTCCTTTCCACTTGAATTTAAAAGGGTTTCTTGCCTACCCATCTTCTTTTTAATCCCATTAATCTTACTAGATGCTCTGCTATGATTTGTTAACCCATGGTAGTTATCCTGAAAACTATTTTTCTTTATTGCCTTAGATTTATTACTACCTTTCTTTTTCTTGGCCTCCAGGTTTTTAATATCTTCTATATCCATATAAGTGTATGGATCCTCTATATCTTCTTCATGTTTTACCACATTCCTTGAGGCATCCTCTTCCTCTTTGGATAATACATAATTATCAATAGTTTTAATTGTTCCATCATTACTAAAAATTAATTTTTGATTTGCCATTTTAAAATCCTCCTTACCATGTTTTTAGCTTTTTATGTTTTTATGTTCTTACACCCTTAAAGCATTGATATAACTAACATTAAGCCTCCTAGGTATAAATAGAATTTTATAAATATATATATTTAATTTTTTCAAATATAGTTCTTACTTAAATTTCGGCTATAACCTTTTGA
>NZ_DLNT01000056.1:0-24597 GCF_002477055.1 Clostridium sp. UBA7503 | reverse complement strand
CAAAATATTGACGTAAGTCCACTAGTTAAATAGTTAACTAGTTGTTTAGGCCATGCAGGTTTGAGAGATTTTTCATCTCTTTATATCCCATAAATACAATCCATACATAGGCTAAAGTTTTTGGTATCATTAGAATTCCTATGCTCGGTAAAGTGTTGGACCATAGTACAACAGGAATATAGAATCCAAAGGATAAAACTATAGCAAGAGGCATAAATCTAAATCCCTTATCATTAGTTTCTTTAATCTTCTTATAGAAAATCCATATGATTATAAGTCCTATTAAGGCAAAAGGAATGTTACGATATATTCCCCAGGAAACTGGAGCATTATATGATAACCATTTATTTTGTGGAAATATACATAATATAATTCTAATAATAGCTAGTCCATAGATAGTATTAGTTAATCCGCTTCCCTCTTTAACATCATAACGAATTCTCCATATATGATATAGTACCACATAAAATATAGTCATTGTAATAGAAGTAATTAGTTTTCCTATACCTAAAGCTGCAGCATTAGCTTCTAAACCAGTGGTAAGTAATCCATAAGCTCTTGGTATTAGATGAAATGCATCTCCACAACCTAAAATCACTGCCATAATTCCAAATAATCTGTATTGCTTGTTGTCTCCACTTTTCTTAACCATAATAATTCCCATTATTATAACTGTTGAAAGATAAAGAATATCAAAAATTGTTTCCATAATTCCTTGCATAATATATCACCTCATATTTTATTTGAACATTGTTCATTTTGAAAGTATATAAAATGCCATACGTTAGTACAGCATAATTGTTTAATTTTATTTTAAATAAATAATTCTCTTTAAAGCATCCATAAAAAAAGTTATATCCTCTTCCCTAGCTTTAAGCATAGCTAACATGTTACTAAAAATGAATTTAGCCATCTTCTCCTTAGTTAAATTATCAGTCCAAGTTTCATCACTAATAATATCTTCTGAATCTAAGAGATAAACTATACTTTTACGAACCTTTTCAAAAAATTCATGTTCTCTTTTTCTTCCTAGAGATTTTTCACTACTACTTAATAAGGATAGCTGCTCTATCCAATTTTCTTGAAATTTACCTAGGTAAACAAAAAGATTATTATATAATAGCTCTATCTTTTCAAAAAAATTTTTTTCTCCTTCTAAACACTTATGAAAATCATTAAATGCTTCTCTCCAAAACTCTTCAACCACAGCCACCAATAATTCACTTTTTGTGGAAAATGAATTATAAACTGTTCCTACAGAAATTTTGCATCTACTGGCTACAGCCCTTATATTTATAGCCGAAACTCCTTGCTCTAAAGCAATTTCTTTTGCTCCTTCAAGTATAACCTCTCTTGGGTTTTCCGAGAATTTATTCATTATATCTACTCCTTATTTGAACTGTGTTCAAATTAATTGTATACCAATTTTATTAATACGTCAATATAGTTATTTTTGTATATTATCAATTTAATAAAATTATTACTTCCCTATTACTTTAAGATAAACAGAGTTCTAAGCTTTAGAGGGAGTTTTTACTCTCATTTTCAAGAACATAGGAGTATTAGATCCGGTAGTCAGTCATCGGATAAATTTTAATTATTGTACTATAATAAACATCTATAGCTTAGATGTTTATTATTTTTGATAAATATACCCAACTTGCTATATAATACATATGAGACAAAAATAATTCAGCTCATTTATATTTTGTTTATGTTAGAATTAGAAAGTGATGTGATATTATGGCTAAAACTACTTTTAAGGGTAGTATTATGCTAAATCCTGTTCCAGCAGTGATGATAACTAGTAGAAATTCTAAAGGAAAGGATAATGTTTTTACTGTTGGCTGGATAGGTACAGCTTGTACTAAACCACCTATGATTACAGTTGCTATTCGTCCTGAAAGATTATCCTATGAATATATAAAAGAAAGTGGCTCCTTTGTAGTAAATCTAGCTTCTAGTAATCTAGTTAAGGCCGTAGATTATTGTGGCGTAAAAAGCGGACGAACCAATGACAAGTTTAAGGATATGAACTTGTCTCTCAGCGAAGCTAAGGATATTTCCTGTGGTATTATTAATCAATGTCCTGTTGCCTTTGAGTGTGTGGTAAAAGCTATAACGCCCCTAGGCACCCATGATTTATTTTTAGCTGAAATAGTTAACTGTCATGTGGAAAATAGTCTTATAGATGAAAAAGGTAAAATCCACTTTGATAAAGGTGACCTACTTTCCTACTCTCATGGTGAATACTTTAGGTTAGCTCCTAAGCCTATTGGAAAATTCGGATATTCTGTGTCTAAAAAAACTTCTACTAAACCAAAAAATCAAGGCATAAAAAAACATAGTGAAACCACGAAAACTACTATGGTGGAGAAGGAACAATTACATAATAAAAAAAATATTAAGAGTAATAAACCTAAAAAAACTAAAACTAAAAAAAGAACTCGTATATAAGAAATATCTTTAATATGAAAGGTGCGATGTTTAATGAACTTTATAAAGGTTGGTTCTGCTTGTCCTGTTACTAAGGTAGCAGATGTTGACTTTAACTTAAATGAAATAAAAAAATGTGTTGAAAAAGCTATAGAAGAACAAGTTAAAATTTTAGTTTTTCCTGAGCTTTCTATAACCTCATATAGTTGTGCTGATTTATTCTTTCAACAAAAACTACTAAAAAAAGCAGAAGTAGCTATTGAAAATCTTTGTGTATTTTCTGAGGGAAGAGATATCTTATTTGCTGTAGGTGCCCCTTTTGAATATGATGATGTGCTTTATAATGCAGCTTATCTTATCTTTAATGGTAGAGTTTTGGGTATTGTTCCAAAAAGTTACTTGCCTAATGCTTCTGAATTCTATGAAAAACGTTGGTTTAGCAGTGGTCTTAATATAACTTCTAGAGTAGTTAAACTTCCTTTTCAAGACAATATATATTTTGGAACTAACCTAATATTTAGAAATGGTGATATTAGTATTGGAGTTGAAATTTGTGAAGATCTTTGGGTTACTATTCCACCAAGTAGCTTCTTATCTTTAGCTGGTTGTAATGTAATATGTAATTTATCTTCATCTAACGAGTTGGTTAGCAAGGCTGACTATAGAAGAGATTTAATTAAAAATCAAAGTGCTAGATGTATGAGTTCCTATATCTATTCTTCTAGTGGAGTCTTTGAATCTACTACCGATGTATTATTTAGTGGTCATCTTTTAATCAGTGAAAATGGCGGAATATTATCTGAAAATGAAAGATTTAATCGCGAAAATGAAATTATTACAGCAATTATTGATGTAGATAAATTAAAGGCTGAAAGATTAAAAAATATAAGTTTTAGAGATAATAAAGTTTTAATTCCTTTTCATATGGAAACTATAAACTTTGAATTTAATAATATAACTATTGATAATTTTGATAAATATATAGATAAACATCCTTTTGTACCTAATAATCCTCTTGAAAGAGATAAACGGTCTAAGGAGATATTTAATATTCAAACTTCAGCTCTAGCTAAAAGATTTGAGCATACTGGCTTAAAGAAGGCAGTTATAGGAATATCTGGTGGTCTTGATTCTACCCTAGCTCTTCTAGTAGTAGTAAAAACCTTTGATATGTTAAAAATATCCAGAGAAAATATTGTAACTATTACTATGCCTGGTTTTGGTACTACCGATAGAACATATAATAACGCCTTAGATCTTTGTAAGTATCTAGGTACAGACTTAAGGGAAATAAATATTGTACCTGCTTGTCTACAACATTTTAAAGATATTGGTCATCCTGTAGAGCAACATGATGTAACCTACGAAAATGTTCAAGCAAGGGAAAGAACCCAGATTCTTATGGATCTTGCTAATAAAGAAGGTGGACTGTTAATTGGAACAGGGGATTTATCAGAGTTAGCTCTTGGATGGTGTACTTATAATGGAGACCATATGTCTATGTATTCAGTAAACTGCTCTATTCCAAAAACCCTTGTGAGATACCTAGTGGATTATGTAGCTGATCATGAAAGTACTCCTGAGATAAGTAAAATCCTTATTGATATTTTAGACACTCCTGTAAGTCCAGAACTACTTCCTAAGGACAAAGATGGAAACATTACTCAAAAGACTGAAGATATTGTAGGACCTTATGAACTTCACGATTTCTTCCTATATCATTTCATGAAGCACGGTGCTTCTAAGGAACGTATAGAGTTCCTAGCTAAGGTTGCCTTTAAAGAGACATATGATGATGATGTAATTAGTAAATGGCTTAATAAATTTATGGCTCGATTCTTCACTCAACAATTTAAGCGTTCTGCTCTACCTGATGGTCCTAAGGTTGGATCTATAAGCCTTTCTCCAAGAGGAGATTTAAGAATGCCATCAGATGCTAGCTATAACGGATTTCTTTAGCTTTAAAAATATAATTAAATACCACTGGTAATTGTATTTAATTACCAGTGGTCCTTAACTTAATATGTAAAATATTAAATTATACTATAACTTAATAATGAAGATAACTAGAGATAATTAGAGATATTAATTTATAATTATCTATAAATATCTACAATGAGACCTGATATTTCATCTATAGTGCTAGCTATATCTAAGTTTTCTCGTTCTTCATTAAGTAGCATCTGTGTTAGTTCTTCTAATTTATTGTCAATAGTCTCTACTGTAACAAAGTATTGAGTTTGCCAAAAGCTTATATCCTTTTTTATGGAATACATAAATGAAAGTACTGATTCTAGGTATTCTTTTATTTCTTTTTTATAAGCTCTAACATCAGCATAACACTTTGAAATTACAAGTCTGCTACCTTTAGATTTTATACTTTTAAGCATTTTCTTAAGATCTTCTTCTGATTTTTGCTCTCTAGCAAAGCTAAAATTTTTAGAGAAGTCCTGTTTGTTATTTACAACTTTACTTTCTCTTTGTATTGGAGTATTTCTTCCTACTTTTGATATCTCCATGTGAACACCCCCTTGTCCTTTAATTATATTATAAATAAGGTTAAGGATTTTAGCTATATTTTCTTACTATTTATAGATTAAATTAATTTAGGAGGCAATTATGAAAACTTTAATTAATATGTTTATAACTTTCTTTAAGATAGGTGCCTTTACCTTTGGTGGTGGTTATGCCATGATTCCACTTATTGAAAGAGAAGTTGTAGATAAAAACCATTGGATAGACAAAGATGAATTTATAGATATAATAGCTATATCTCAAAGCTTTCCTGGAGCCTTAGCAATAAATAGCTGTACATTCATTGGATACAAAATTAATGGAGTTCTAGGAGCTATCCTGGGACTTTTAGGTGTAGCCCTTCCCTCTTTTATCATTATAGTAATTATAGCTATAGCCTTCAGTAAATTTAGAAACCTTTATGTCATTGAACTTATCTTTAAAGGCATCAATGCTGCCGTTCCCCTTCTAATTTTAGTAGGTGTAAATAGCTTGGCAAAGGTTTTAGATAAAACAACTGTTAATATAATTATTGTAATAATCACTGTGATTCTTAGTGTATTTATGAATGTAAATCCAGTATATTTAATTCTTATTGCTGCTGTATATGGAGTATATATTAATAGAAATCACCACATTGATAATTATAAAAATACAAAGGAGGAAAATTAGATGCTATTACTAAAGCTATATTTAGCCTTTCTCAAAATTGGAACTTTCGGCTTTGGTGGTGGATACGCTATGCTTCCTTTAATTCAAAAGGAAATTGTGGACAACAATGCTTGGCTATCTCAAACTGATTTTATAGATATTATAGGTATATCTCAAATGACTCCTGGTCCTATAGCTATAAACGCTGCAACCTTTGTAGGCTATAAAACTGGAGGAATTCTAGGAAGTGTTCTATCTACACTAGGGGTTGTTACTACATCCTTCATACTCATATCCTTTGCTAATTACTTCTTTAATAAATTTAAAAATTCAAAGATACTAGCTCATGCTTTAAAAGGAATGAGACCTGCTCTTATTGGACTTATACTTTCTGTGTTTTTAACTCTTAGCTATGAGTCTTATAGAGATTTAAACAGTTTAATAATAGCTGCAATTGTTGGTTTTCTACTTTATAAAACTAAAATTCATCCTATATTAATTATTGTTATTGCAGCTTTTTTAGGTATATTATTCTATGGAATGATACCTAATTTGTTTGCTAATTCTTAATAAAAAATATCTTGTAATTTATTCGTACATCCCTTATAATTTATATATAAAATATAATTACATATGAGGGAGTAATTAGTAGGATTATCCTATGGCAATGTCAACATCTTGGCTTTAAGTCTGGCTTTGCATTAAATAATGAGACTCATGTATAGTGCTTACGCTATATATGAGTCTTTTCTTTTTACATACATTACCTACATATGTGATTATGTTTTTGCAAATATTAATAAAAGAATATTTTTTTACTTTTATTAAATCTATGTAAGTTTTACTAACTAAATCTTAAATTTAGAGTATGGCTTAACACTATTAATTATGAGGTGATTTTATGTATTTTAATGACTCTATTGACGATGTTATAGGTAAGTTTAACACCAACCCAGATACTGGTCTTACTTCATCTCAAGTTGAGGAAATTAGGTCCAAGTATGGGTCTAATAAACTAGCATCAAAAAAGAAAAAAAACAAAGTCCAACTATTCTTTGCACAACTAAATGATATTCTAATTTATATCCTTATAGTTGCAGC
Source organism: Clostridium sp. UBA7503 (assembly GCF_002477055.1). Lineage (NCBI taxonomy): Bacteria > Bacillati > Bacillota > Clostridia > Eubacteriales > Clostridiaceae > Clostridium > Clostridium sp. UBA7503. The sequence goes on along the minus strand of NZ_DLNT01000056.1, from coordinate 17,895 downwards.
CATACTATCTGTAGTTATAGGAAAAGAATTAAGTGATGCAATTATTATCGGTATTGTCATTTTAGTTAATGCAACAGTTGGAATGATTCAAGAGTCTAAAGCTGAGAAGGCCCTTGATGCATTAAAGGAATTATCAACACCAAAGGCTATAGTAAAGCGTAATGGAGAATTAGTAGAAATTCCTTCCGAGGAAGTAGTACCTGGTGATGTAATTATCATCGATGCAGGTAGATTTATTCCTTGTGATATCCGTCTTATAGAAAGTGCTAACCTTAAGGTAGAAGAATCTGCCCTTACTGGTGAGTCTGTTCCTGTAGACAAGGATGCAAATCTTATCCTTGAAGATGAAAAAATCTCTCTTGGTGATAAAAAGAACATGGTATTTATGTCTACCTTAGCTACCTATGGTAGAGCTACAGGTATAGCTGTAGCTACAGGTATGAATACTGAAATTGGTAAAATAGCTAAAATGCTTGATGATGGTGAAAATGAGCTTACACCTCTTCAAAAGAAACTTGAACAACTGGGAAAAGTTTTAGGTATTGCTGCTATCGGTATCTGTGCTGTTATGTTTGCAGTAGGTTTATTACAAGATAGAGCTGTTACTGATATGTTCATGATTTCTATCAGCCTTGCTGTTGCGGCTATTCCTGAAGGTCTTGCTGCTATTGTAACTATAGTTCTTGCTTTAGGTGTTCAAAGAATGATAAAGCAAAATGCTATTATTAGAAAATTACCTTCTGTAGAAACTCTAGGTTCTGTAAATATTATATGCTCTGATAAAACTGGTACATTAACTCAAAACAAGATGACAGTGGTTAAATACTTTACAGATAATAAACTAAATGAAGTTAAAGAATTTAACATAAATAATAAAGGTGAAAAACTTTTACTTGAAAACATAGTTCTTTGTAATGATGCTACTTCTACTGCTTCATCAAAAACTGGAGATCCAACAGAAATAGCACTTTTAGATATGGGTAACATGTTTAATATATTTAAAGAAGAATTAGATAAAACCCATAAAAGAGTTGATGAAATACCTTTTGATTCTGATAGAAAACTTATGACTACAGTAAACTCCTATGAAGATAAATATTATGTAATGACAAAAGGTGCCACTGATAATCTTCTTAATATATGTACTTCTGCTTATATTAATGGAGAAATTGTGCCTATGACTGAAGAAATTAGAAACAATTTCTTAAAGGTTGCTACAACTATGTCTGATGATGCTTTAAGGGTTTTAGGTTCAGCTTTTAAAACCGTTAATTCCACCCATGTTGAAGTTGATGAGTTGGAAAAGGATCTAACCTTCATTGGTCTTGTTGGTATGATAGACCCTCCTAGACTAGAGGTTAAAGACTCTATAGAAATATGTAAAACTTCTGGTATAAAAACTATAATGATTACTGGTGACCACAAAAATACAGCTTTTGCCATTGCTAAGGAACTATCTATAGCAGAAGACATAAACCAAGTAGCTAGTGGTGCTGACATAGATAACTTAACTGATGAAGAACTTGCGAGTAGATGTGAAAATCTAAGAGTTTTTGCTAGAGTATCTCCTGAGCATAAGGTTAGGATAGTTAAAGCCTTTAAATCTAAAGGAAATATTGTATCTATGACTGGCGACGGAGTTAATGATGCACCATCTTTAAAGGCCGCTGATATTGGTGTAGCTATGGGTATCACAGGTACTGATGTTGCTAAAGGCGCTTCTGATATGGTATTAACAGATGATAACTTCTCTACCATAGTAGCAGCTATTGAAGAAGGTAGGAATATCTTTAATAACATAAAAAAATCTGTAATATTCTTAATTTCTTGTAATGCTGGTGAGATTGTTACTCTATTCTTTGGTATTCTCTTTGGATGGGCTGCACCACTTAACGCAACTCATATATTATGGGTTAATCTTATAACAGACTCCTTCCCAGCTCTTGCCCTTGGTGTAGATCCTGGTGATAAGGATGTTATGAAACATAAACCAAGAAATCCTAAGGATAGTTTATTTAAGGGTTCTTTATTTACTCTTTTATTTAATGGTGTATTAATTGGTATATTAACCCTTATAGGTTTTGTTTATGGTGTTAATAAATATGGAGCTCATGGCGTTACTCTTGCTAATATAGCTAATAATCCTGAAGCTTTAATGCATGCTCAAACAATAGCTTTTGTAGTTCTTAGTGGAACTCAACTAATTCATGCTTTAAATATGAGAAGCTCTAATAAATCCATATTTAAGATTGGTTTATTCTCAAATATGTATTTAATCTATGCAATGATTGTTGGTATATCATTACAAGTGGCAGTTATTTATATACCACCTATTGCTAGAATGTTCAATGTTATACCATTAACTTTAGCAGATTGGGGACTTGTTATTGTTTTAAGCTTAATACCTTTAGTTATAAATGAAATAATTAAACTATTTATAAAAGATAAATAAAAAAGACAAATTTCAATAAAATTAAAAGTAACTCATAAAGGACAATATTAATGTCTTTCATGAGTTACTTTTAAATTATAATACATTTTAATTACTTCTTCACTTATATACAAATTTATACAATAAAGAGAGATTTATGACGTAAATTTGTTGTTACTTTTTATGTTTTATTATTGTATTCATACATATTATGTTATAAAATATAATTAATTACTGTGAATGTATTTTAAATATATACTAATAACCAACTTATATTTACCTATAAAGAAATATTTTGTAAAAAAATAAGTGTTAATTGAATATTTTTTTAAGATACATTGTACATTAAAATAATTCTAAATTTTATCTTGTTCATAATTGTAAAGCTTAATATAAATATTAATATTAAAGGAGTGAATTTTATGAAAACTAAACTTACTAAATGTATAGTATTTTTATGTGTACTAACTTTAACTGCTTTTATCGGAATTTCATTATATGATATAGGTGAAGAAGATGGTCCACTAGGACAAGCACCCATGTCTATACAAATTTATAACTTGTAATTATTAACAGATTGATTTCTTACACTATTAAATTTTAGCTATATCTATAATAANNTTATTATAGATATAGCTAAAAATACTAATGCTACAATAGGTTAAACAGGAAATTTAATACATATACTGGAACTAATTATGCGTTGCTTTTACATATAATTACCTATAAAATATAATTGATTGCATCTATTTAACTAAGGAGGTGAAGAATTTGAATTTCTTAAGTCCTGGAAAAAGATTAAAAGCTCTTAGACAACAATTAAATGTCAAGCAAGTAGAATTAGAAGAAATCGGTGTTTCTAGAAATTATATTAGTATGGTTGAAAGTGATAAAAGAAATCTTACCGGAGTAACCTTAGCAAATTATCTTAAGTTTATGCAAAACAAAGCTAATGAGCTTGAAACTAATATAAATTTAGATGTAAATTATCTACTTCTTCCTGAAAAAGAAGAAGCACGAAACTATTGTAATATGAAATTAGATTTAACCGTAAGTCATAAAAATTTAGAAGAAGTTATAAAAATAGGTGAAAAATATAAATTAGAAGACATACTTTTAAAATCTTACTTATTAAAGGGAAATCTATTATATGATGAAAATTCATTTAATACAGCTTTTATATATTATTATAAAATACTAGAAATTTATAATGATAATAAAGATAATAGTAATAAATCTTTTGCATATATTAAGCTTTCTAAATGTAAGATTATGACTCTATCCTATGAAGAAGCTCTCACATATTTATTTAAAGCCTATTCCTATTGTAAAGAGTTTAATGACGATACTAATCTTAGAAATTGTTTATATAATATAGCCCTTGCATATAAAAAATCAAGTGAATATGATAATGCTCTTATATATATAGATGAGTTGCTAAATATATGTGATTGTGATACTAATATAAACTTGTATATAAGTAGTATTATCTTGAAATGTAATTGTTATCTTAACAAAAAAGATTACTCTATTGCATTAACTATATATTTTGATATTCTAAATAACTTTAGTGAAGATATTGGAGTTCATTTAGGAATCATTTACAATAATATAGGATGTATTTATTATGAATTAAATGAAATAGATAAATCTATTGATTATTTTAATAGATCAATTAACTTTAGAAAAGTTCATGATATTAAAAATTTGAATTGTAGTATTATAGATATGTCTTTGGTGTACGTAAAAGAAAATTTATATGATAAAGCTATAGAACTATTGTATGAAGGTATAGCTTTATGTGAGAAATATTCTAATATAGAGTTTTTAATAAGAGGCTACTCTATTTTGGAAGATATTTATATAAAATTAAATGATAATAATAAACTTGAAGAAATATATCTTATATTAATAGAAATTCTAAAAGAAATAGATCTAGTTAAAGTTTTAGGTATTTATATAAAACTGTCTCTACTCTATATTGAGATGGGTAAATATGATAAATCTAAAGAATTTTTACACGAAGCTAACAATGTTCAAATACTTTTATAAAAAGGTGATTCAAAATTTTGAATCACTTTTTTATTTAAAATATACATCCTTTTACAAACATATAAATTTCTAAAACTTTCATGTTCAAAAAATGACATAATGATAACAACATAGGATTTATAGTTACAATTATTTTCTATATAGTTAATTTTACTTTATTTTTTTATTTGTATGTGAAATTAATCCTATATTTTTTAGTAAATATAGGATATTATTACAAATAATTTAACTTCATATATATTATCCAAATGTTGCACTAATTGATAAGTTACTATAGACTAATATATATGAATATAATTTAATTTGCTTAAATATAAGTAAAAGGATTTTTCTTTTACTTGAATAAGGGGATGAATGATTTGATATTAAGTGAAGAAACTAAAGCTAGAGCTTATTGCACAGATAAACTTAGGTTAAACTTAACTGATGATGAACTTGATGATTTAATTCATATTGGAGAACTTAATAAGTTAACAGATATACTTCCTTCTCTATATATTAAAAAGGGAAATCTCTTATATGATAAAAATCTATTTAATGAAGCTTTTGTATCATATGCTAAAACCTTAGAATTATATAATGCTATTCCTACAAAAGATGATGATATGATATTTATATATAATAAATTAGCTAAGTGTAAAATCAAAACCCTTTGTTACGAAGAAGCCTTAGCATATCTATGTACATGCCATTCTTTTACCTTAGAAAATAAGGATAAAAATAATTATTATAATTGTACCTATAATATAGCTTTAACCTATAAAAAGTTGAATGATTTTGATAATTCTATTCTTTATATAGATAAATTATTAGATACTATTGATATTAATAATGACCGAACCATGTATATTCAAGGAACAATTTTAAAAGCTAACTGCTATCTTAGTAAAAATTCTACTTTGCAAGCTATAACTCTATATAAAGAACTTCTTGATAACTTTGGTGGTGAATTAGGAATTTATAAAGGCTATTTATATAATAACTTAGCATTAGCCTATTCAAATGAAAATAATATTCATACAGCCCTAGAATATTTTAATAAAGCCATAGACTTTAAGACATCCCATCATAAGCCTAGCCTTGACATTACATTAATGTATATGGCTAAGTTATATATGAAAATAGGTTCTAATAAAGAAGCTATTTCTAAAATTAAAGATGGGTTAAAACTGTCTAAAGAATATTCTCACGGTGAAAATTCACTATTAGGCTATAGCCTTTTAGAACAAATATATAGGGAACTAAATGATATTGAAGAACTTAGAACTCTCTATTCTGAAATGATAGAAAACTTTAAAGATGTTGATCCTAATATAACTATGGAGATATACTCAAAACTTTCTAACCTTTTGCCTGATGGTATTGGATATAATAAATTAGACGCTATTTTCAGAGTAAATAATTTATAAATTAAGACGAAATAAAAGGATTTGAAGTTCTAATCCTTTTACTTCGTCTTAATTCATCTGTAAGATTCGTATATTTCTAAAGTGTTGCCTTCTAAAATAAATACAATAAAATCATCTTTATTATTTTTATCCATATAAAAATATTTAGCTTCTTTACTTAGTTTTTCTATTACTTTTTCATGATTACCATCAGATATGCTAATTTCCCTATGATTTATTTTATCTCTATCTTCTAATAGCATAACACCATTATAGGATATTTTAAAAGGTATCTCCTCATAGTTAAACCACTGAAAAGAATTATTTAATTTCTCTAAGTCTTCTTCATCATGGTAAATTACTTTCATCTCCAATACCGTCAAATCCCCTCCAGTACTTCCTATGAGAGTTACTTTATCTGGCTTAGGTAATTTTATATTCCAATTGGCTTCTAGGCATTCTGTGTATGTTGGAAATATTATAGGTCTTACTTTAATATAAGTTAATAGTAAAATTATCGTAACTACAATTCCTAATATTGTAGCTAAAACTTTCCTATTCATTACTCCTCTTTATATTCCAATATATCACCAGGTTGACAATCCAAAGCCTTACATATAGCTTCTAATGTAGTAAATCTTATTGCCTTTGCCTTATTATTTTTTAAAATAGATAAGTTAGCCATGGTTATGCCAACTTTTTCTGAAAGTTCAGTAGCACTCATCTTTCTCTTAGCCATCATTACATCTACGTTAACAATTATCAATTAATCCACCTTCCTTATATAGTAAGATCATTTTCTTCTTGTAGTTCAATTCCATTATTTATAAGCTCCCTTACTACTGAAGAAATGATAAATACCATCATGGTAGCAAAAGTTATAACCATACAAATTAAATTCTTATATATGAATATTGTTCCTGCTAAATAAGTAACAAACGCTATGAACGAGCATATACTTATCACCTTTAGCGACTTTATACTCTCTTTACAAAAAGGACTTCCTTTTAATAGCTTTCCACTTAATTTCATTACTGAAATAAGTATTAATAAAAATGGTATATAAGTTATATATAAGAATATTTTTATTCCTCCTCCTATATCTAACCCAGCAGTAGATATATTACTGAGATACCAATTTACTATATTAGGTAATGTTGCTCCAGCTATTATAGTTATAACTACAGATAAAACTGATATAATATATAGTATCTTTCTAAATAACATATTTTTCAAATTTATCACCTCTAACCAAAGCTTATCATAAGATGCTTTTTACGTCAATAAATATTTATTGTTATTCAATACATATTTGTATTAATTAAAAAGCTACCTCAAAATAATTCTAAGATAGCTTTTAACTTTAATTATATTTTTTATTTTAACCTAGTACCATTTTCATCCTGCTCTATAAATCCTTTTTTCATCAGTGCCCCTAAAGATCTCTTAAAGGCATTCTTGCTAGCCTTAAAATATTTTTTTATATCATCTGGACTAGACTTATCATTAAATCTCATTGAGCCTTGGTTCTTCTTTAAGTAGCTAAGAATAACCTCCTCTAAGTCTCCCATTTCCTCAAGACGAGGTTTTCTTGTGGTAATTTGTATTTTACCATCATCAAAGTATTTCTTCACTCTAGCTTTTATTTTATCACCAATGGAAATGTCGTCATAACATTCACTTTTTAATATAATCCCTCTGAATGTATTGTCTATAGCTACAACTAAATTTCCATTAGAGTGTTTTCCATAGACTACGCCTTCTACCTCTTCTCCAACATTATAATGAGTAGTATCATGTAAGTATCTATCTACTCTAGTTGTTGCAGCTATTCTGTTGGTTTTATCTACATATAGATAAAATAAATATTTTTTGTCTACTTCTAATTCAACAGGTGCTTCTCTAAATGGAACTAATACATCTCTTTCTATCCCTATGCTAATAAAGTATCCTATTCCAGTTTTATCTACTACTTTTAAGTAAGCTAGGTCTCCTACTTGCGCTTCTACTGGCTTCATAGTCGCTATCGGTCTGTCCTTAGAGTCTCGGTATACAAATACATCAACTTCATCCTCTACGTCTATTTCACCTACTATATTTCCCTTTGGTATTAGTATGTCTTCAGAAGTTGTCTTTCCCTCTGCGTCTAAATAATATCCAAATTCACAACTTCTTGATACTTTAAGAGTATTAATTTTTCCTAATTCTATCATTTATTTTCTCCTATCCACTTTAAAAACTTAGCTTATATTTATAATTGACTCCAATCAATATATTTATTAAGCTTATCTACAAATTTTATTAAATATTTTTCTTCTAATTCTGTAAATGTGTTAAATTCATAACTATCTATGTCTAGTACTCCATAAACCACATCATCTTTTATTATTGGAATTACTATTTCAGAATTCGATGCCGAATCACAGGCAATGTGTCCTGGAAAATTATGAACATTATCTATTCTTTGAATTTTCTTAGTTGCTACTGCTGTTCCACATACTCCTTTTCCTATAGCTATTCTATTACAAGCTGGTAAACCTTGAAATGGTCCTAAAACTAGCTCTTCATTTTTTATAAAGTAAAATCCACTCCAATTTAATTTATCAAAAATAGCATATATAATGGCAGATGCATTGGAAATATTTGCACATATGTCTTTTTCCGAACTTAACTGGCCTTCTAAGAGGATTAACATGTATTTATATTTTTCTTCTGTAGTCATTTTTTTTATTACATCTAACTTTATCAAAATTATCTCTCCTAGCATAATTTTATTATCTAAAACTACATAAAATTCAAATTGCTTATCATAAGGCTTACTTATATTGTTTCAATAGCATTATTTTACTCTTGAATTTCTTTATGCTCTCTTCCCATATTAACATAATGCTCAGCTGAAGACTTTATAGACTTAATTTCTTCTTCTGTTAACTCCCTTACCACCTTAGCTGGGCTTCCTATACATAATACTCCACTTGGGATTATTTTATTTTGAGTTACAAGGCTTCCTGCTCCTATAATTGTATTATCTCCAATTTCAGCACCATTTAGTATTATTGATCCCATTCCTACTAATACATTATTTCCTACATTACACCCATGAATTATGCAGTTATGACCTATGGTAACATTATCTCCTATCTTAGTTGATATTCCAAAATCGTTATGTACTGTAGAGTTTTCTTGAATGTTAGTATTTTTTCCTATAATGGTGGTATCCATATCACTTCTAATTACCACACTATACCATACATTAGTATTTTCTCCTATAGTTACATCCCCTATTACCGTTGCATTTTCTGCTATAAAACATGTATTATCTATAATTGGTGTATTCCCCTTAATTGCTTTTATCATTTTCCATCCATCCTTTATACTTGAAATTTTCATAATTTTTATTCAACCTTTTTAGTTTGCTAAAACTATATGAACACAACAATAATTATTATCTTTTTATATAAGGTAATGATACCATAATTTAAAAGTCTATTGTGCAATAATTTATTTTTTCCTATTATTCTTCACGTAATTACTGAATTATGTATTTATTTTTCTATATCTATTATGAAATTATATTAAATTGTAATAAATTTTATAACTTTGTCATAAAATTTTATTAGTTAATCAGTTGAAGTGGTTAAGGTACTGAAATCTACTTAATTTAAGGCTATTTTCATGTGCGAACAAGCACAGTTTAATGAAAATTTCAATAGTTGTAAGAAAAAAAATTATATAATATAATACAACATATAGTGCAAAAGCACATTTCGGACACAATATATAGTATATGAAGTATTTAGGGGGTGACTTGCTAATCATAACAGTGTGATTAGCTTTTATAATGAAGAGTATTAACAATATAATAAAAAGATACTACACAAAAGAGTTAGAAACTAATAAAGATTTGACAGTATACGATTTATTCCAGTGGAAAAAAGTTGACGTAATTTTAAAAGACTATAAAAAAGGTACCGTTCTCGTAGATATGAAAGACTTAGAATTTCCAATTCACTATTCACAAAATGCTTGTGATATAATTGCTTCTAAATATTTTAAAAGAGCCTTAGTACCTAATGAAGTAGGTTATGAAAATAGCCTTAAAATGGTGGCACATAGACTAGTTAATTTTTGGTGTGAATCTTTAAAGGATGAAGGTTTAATAACTAATGATGATGAGTTTACTATACTTTATGATGAATTAGTTTATTGCTTCTTAAATCAAATGTATGCACCAAACTCTCCCCAATGGTTTAATACTGGATTAAAGCTTTCTTATGACATAGCTGGTGAACATCAAGGTCATTTTTATTATGATGAAAACATAAAAAAAGTTGTTAAAAGCGTAGATAACTATACTAGAACTCAAGCTTCTGCTTGCTTTATTTTATCTATACAGGATAAACTTTTAGGACCTCACTCAATTTCTGAGCAATATGTAACAGAAACTAAGCTATTTAAGGGAGGTTCTGGATGCGGAACTAACTATTCAACTCTAAGAGCTAAAGATGAAAAGCTTTCTGCTGGTGGAATTTCTTCAGGTGTTATGAGCTTTTTAAAGGGCTTTGATAGAAACGCCGGAACTATAAAATCTGGTGGTACTACAAGACGTGCAGCTAAAATGGTTTGTCTAGATATAGACCACCCAGAAATTAGAGAATTTATAAATTGGAAGGCTAGAGAAGAAGATAAAGTTCGTGCTTTAGGTAAAATGGGCTACGACGCTTCCTTTGAAGGTGAAGCTTATGAAACTGTATCTGGTCAAAACGGTAATAACTCTATAAGATTTAGCGATGAATTTATGAAAAAAGTTGAGAATATATCTGAAAACCCAGATGAAGTAATAACTTTAAAGGGAAGAATAGATGAAAAAATTAATAAGGATGTTAAAGTGAGTGAGCTATGGGATGAATTCAACTTAGCTTCATGGCAATGTGCTGACCCAGCACCTCAATTTGATGACACCTTCAACGCTTGGCATACATGTCCTGGTGGTGAAGATGGAGACTTCGATGCAAAGCATAATAGATTAAATTCCACTAACCCATGTGGTGAATATGCTTTCTTAGATGATACATCTTGTAACTTAGCTTCAATTAATATATATAAGTTCTATAACAAGGATAGTAAAGTATTTGATTTAGATGGATATGTTCATATGATATCTTTACTACAACTTATGCTTGAATCTTCTGTTCACTGGGGTCAATTCCCAACAGAAGATATTGCAAGAAAAACATATATGTTTAGAACAACAGGTCTTGGAATTGCAAACCTAGCCTCTCTTCTTATGGTAATGGGTTATGCTTACGATTCAGAAGAAGCTAGACAATTAACGGCTTCCCTAATTGGAGTGCTTACTGGAGCTTCTTATGTTGCTTCTGCCCTTATGGCTGAAAAAGTAGGACCATTCGCAAAATATGACATTAATAAAGATGCAATGCTTAGAGTAATAAGAAATCATGGAAGGGTTGCAGGAGCGCTAGATAGTGAATACGAAGACCTTCACTATAACCCTGTGGAAGTTAATCATGAAATTCTTAAGGCAGAAGGCAATACTGAACTATCTGAACTTTTAAAAACTCTTTGGCAAGAAGCTGTAGCATATGGTGAAAAATTTGGATATAGAAATGCTCAAGTATCTGTAATAGCTCCAACTGGAACGATTTCCTTTGCTATGGATTGTGGTGCTACTTCTATTGAGCCATACTTCTCCCACTTTGTTTATAAAAAATTATCCGGTGGTGGATTTATGACTATAGTAAATCCAATTATAGAAGATGCCCTTGATAACCTTGGATATTCACAAGACGAAATTAAAGACATAGTAGATTATATTCTTAGAAAAGAAATGGTTAATGAAAATGGATATGAGTATGAAAAAATTATAGATGGTAAGATTGAAGGAGCTCCTCATCTTAAAGAAGAACATCTTCACATCTTTGATACAGCAAACAAATGCGGAAGTGGTGAGAGATATATTAAGCCTATGGGACACGTTCTAATGATGGCTGCCATAACCCCTCTTATATCTGGTTCAGTTTCTAAGACAGTAAACCTACCTAAAGCAGCTACTGTAGATGACTTTAAAAAGGTTGTCCTTGATTCTTGGAACCTTGGAGTAAAAGGAATATCTCTTTATAGAGATGGATGCAAAGCTAGTCAGCCTTTAAATACAGTTTTAGAAGAAGAAAATGATGCAGATTTAGAAAAGCTAACTTATGAAGAGCTTTTATCTAAAGCTAAAGAACTACAAAAGCAGACTACTTCATCTACTGTATTCACTCGTGAAAAACCAATTGGTATTAGATTTGGAACTACTCATCCTGCTCAAATAGATGATGTTAAAATATACACTACAGTTAATAGAAGAACCAATGGGGAAATTTCTGAAATTTATATAACTACAGATAGAGAAGGAACTATAATAACTGGACTCTTAAATTCTCTTTCTAAATCTATTTCTGTAATGCTACAATATCATGTTCCTGCAGCAGATATTGCTAAAATGCTTAGAGGCCAAAAATATGAACCTTATGGCTTTGTACAAAAACATCCTTACATTAAGCATGTTAGCTCCATCTCTGACTTAATCAGTAAGGTTATAGATATTGAACTTGGTGACTATTCTCGTTGCCAAATCAAACCTAACCCTTATGATATAGTAAAACCAACGATTCAGCATAATGAAGTATCTACTACTTCTATTGGACATGGAAAATCAGAAATAAAAGGTGAGCGTATTTACTCCGAGGTTTGTTCAAACTGTTCAAGCACAAACTTAGTGAGAAATGGTACATGTAAGGTTTGCCAAGATTGTGGAACAACCACTGGATGTAGCTAAAATTATACATGATAAGTAAAAGCCAGGCAAATTATTGTCTGGCTTTTACTTGGTTTATATACTACATTATTTATTTGATTTAAGTAATGAGTTCACTTGTTCTGTCCAATATCCTACAAATTCTGCCATGGCCCATTCTGCCATAACTATCTCCTCATCACCATTTAAAGAAATAGTTAACTCTGGTGATTCACTGATTTTTCCATCTTCTATTTTATATCCATATAAACTTGATTTTGTCTTTATTATAGTCATATTTTTATTAGGTGATGATAATGCATCCTCTGCTGATGGAACCTGATTTTTGATTCCTTGCCATGATGTAAATAGCCTATCATACATGGCCACATTCTTAGATACTTTTAAAGGAATATTTATATTATTTTCAATACTATCATCCTTTTTACTATGAACAGTATAAATCTGCCATCTTCCTTGATTTCTTTTTATAGAAACATCAGTAAATTTATTTATATCTTCTATATGAAGTCCTTGTGCTTCATTATTAAACTTGGTTATATTTTTCTGTTCACTAATATTTCCTAAGGACACTGCTCCTTTACCTTCCATATTTATAGTATCAATTAAATATGTCCCTAATTTTTCAGCCCTATGACCTTCTCCTTCTTCATGAACTTTAATACTTATATAATCATTTCCTATAAAATTTATCTCTTTAGATACATTTATATTTGGTTCTTTATTTACCTTTAAATCAGCTTGTTTTTCGGATGGATTGCCACTTAAAAATACAAATTCTATATTATCCTTATAATTGTTTTCAATATATTCTCTATGAATTGAAACCTTAAAGAATCCATTTTTACGTGGTAAAAGCAGGAATGGAACCTCTTTACTATATATTTTTTTACCATCATAGGCTATCCAAAGAGTTTTATATGTGAAACCTTCATCAGTTTTATCTTTAATGCCTACTAATACTCCATTACTAATTTTCTCATTATCTGCTGTTTCATCTACACCAGTTTTTTCATTGACATTCTCCATAGGGTTATCATCTATTTTTTCAAGATAAAGTAAAACATCGTCCTGTATTACTAATACACCTTTATCTATAACAATAACTTCCTTTAAATATGTATTTTTAGACGATATGGTTACAACTTCTACTTCCTTAGTATCTTTTAAATAATCAGGTATAAAGCCTATAGTATTATAAATGTATTGTTCACCATTTACTAATTTAGCTTTATAAGTTATGTTCTTGTATACCTTATCAAACATAAATACTTCTTCATTACTAAAACTCACCTTGCTGTCTAACAAATTACAATTAAATACTTCCTCTTCTGTAATTCCTACATAATTTTTAACTTGCCATTGTCCCTTTAAAATAGAATCATTATTCGGTTTCTTTACTTCTATGTTAAATTTATTACAACCAGTAAGAATAAGTGCTAACATAAAAGTTATCAGTATTCTTATTAATCTTTTCATCTCATATCTCCTCTAGGTAACATTATAATAACCTCTGTACCCTTTTGTAATTCACTATCTATCTTTAAAAGTCCGCCATGCTGAGTTATAATTTCTTCACATATAGAGAGCCCTATCCCATTGCTTGCATTTATATTTCTTCCCTTATAAAATTTTTCTTTAACATGAGGTAGTTCATCTTTAGAAATTCCATAGCCATAATCTTTAATTGATATAGTTAAATATTTTTCATCTTCTACTAGTTTAACTATTATTTTAGAATCATTAGGTGAAAACTTTATAGCATTATCTAAAATATTTATCAAAACCTGTTTCATTCTATTTTTATCAACTTCTATAGGTTTAACCTGTAGTTCTTCAAATATGACCTCTATCCCTCGAGACAGTAGTTTAGGTTCTAATTGTCTTAATATATCTTGAGTAAACTCACCTATACTTATCATTTCTTTTCTTAAAGTGATTTTACCTGAAATTAACTTTGAAAAGTCCAATAATTCTTCTACTAGATAAGTCAATCTTTCAACCTCTGACTCTATAATTTTAAGGCCTTCTCTTACTTCTTCTTTATCTTCTAAATCTGAGGACTCTAACACAATGGCCCAGCCCTTAATAGAAGTTAGAGGTGTTCTAAGTTCATGGGATACAGATGAAATAAATTCATTCTTTAGTCTTTCATTTTTTAGTATCTCCTCAGACATATAGTTTAGAGTATCAGCTAAACTTCCTATCTCATCCTTAGAGTAATTTGGTATACTCTCTTTAAAGTTACCCTTAGCCATCTTTTCTGCTCCCACAGAAACTAGTTTTAAAGGCTTCATTATACTATTAGAAATAAATAAACTTATAGTTGAAGAAATAGAAATTACTAGTATACCTAATAAAATTATTATAAACAATATCTCCCTTATGCTTTTATCTATATCTTTAGTAGAGGCGCTAAATCTCAATACTCCATCTACATCTGTATCAAAAGAAAGTGGATATGCTACACAAATAATCTTTTCATTACTATTTTCGTTTTGATATATATTAGCTTCCCCTTCAGTATTACCATTAGNNTGCTTTAACTTCTCTAGTTAGTATTCTGTCCTTTGAAATATATCCTGAAGAATCCATCATAACATTACCTTCTAAGTCTATTATTTGAACTCTACAATCCGTATTACTCCAAAATGTATCATTATCATTAAATATATTCTCTTTTACAGTATTGGAGGACAAGTATATATTATAAAAATCTGATGATATCTTAATTTGGCCATATATAGTATCCTCTAGATTGCTATAGTAATATCCTTTGATAGCTATATAAACCATAATTTGAACTATAAATATAGTTATAGCTATTACAATTATATTACTGCTAGAAATCTTAGTTTTTAAGGATTTCACTTACTCTTCCCTCCACTTATATCCTGTTCCCCAAACAGTTTCAATATATTTAGGTTTAGATGAGTTATCTTCTATCTTGCTTCTAATACGTCTTATATTTACATCAATAATTTTATTTTCTCCTATGTAATTATAGCCCCATACCATATCTAGAAGTTCATCTCTGCTAAATGCCTTGTTTGGATTTTCCATAAACATTTTTATAAGCATATATTCTTTAGGGGTTAATTCTATCTCTACTCCACTTTTGTATAGTACCTTACTATCCAAATCTATTTTAAAAGCTCCAGATATAATTTCTCTACTCTTAAGACCATTACCTAGTTCCATTCTTCTAAGTAAAGAATTAATAATAGCTATAAGCTCTAATGGATTGAAAGGCTTTATAATATAGTGATCTGCACCAAACTCTAATCCCATAATTTTATCCCCATCTTGTGCCCTAGCAGTAAGCATTATTATTCCCATCTGTGGATAACTTTTCTTTAAAATTTCACACACTTTATATCCATCAATTCCAGGAAGCATTATATCAAGTATTACAATATCAGGGCTCTCTTTTGCAACTTCTTCAATACCAAGTTCTCCAGTTTCTGCTTCTACTACCTGGAAGCCTTCTCTCTTAAGGCTTATCTTTACAAACTTTCTTATATGTTCTTCATCTTCAATTAATAATATTTTCTTCATTATATTCACCTCTAATGTACAAAAGCACCAATAGTAAAATAATTTAACATCGGCGCTTCTTGTTCGTAATTCTTATTTTCTATTTAACTATTCTTCCTTATCATTACTTTCTTCATACTCTTCCACATCTACAATAGTAGAATCACTATAATCTATATAAGATTCTGAATCTGGAGTTACATTTGCACTATGGCTATCTTGTGGCCTTTCATTCTCATTAGAAGAATAAAATTCATTAGTTTCCTTTTTCACCTTATATTTTAAGTACATTATACTAAGGGTTATTATAATTACAATCCCTAGAATAAGCCATAAGATTCCTTTGAATACAATTCCTAAAACTCCAAAGATAAATGGAGAAAATATAAATAACAGTATACATACAAATATAACTTTTATTAATGTTTTCATCTCAACACTATTCATAAATTCTAATTCCTTTCTATATGTATCAATTAAATAATTAATATACTATCTGACTTTAAAATTGTTATCTATTTTGAAGGTAAATTTAAAAGCCCCCGTTTACGTTTAGTATTTCCCCTGTTATGTAGCTACTATCCTTACTAGCTAAAAATACAGCAACTCTTCCCACTTCTGATACACTTCCAAATCTCCCCATGGGTATTTCCTCTTTTAATTCTACTCTTTCTTCTTCTTTCATCCACATGTTCATCTTAGTTTCGATAACACCTGGTGCTATGGAATTTACTCTTATATTACTTAATGCTAGTTCCTTAGCTAAGGCCTTTGTAAAGGAATTTATAGCTCCCTTTGATGCAGAATATAAAACTTCGCAGGCAGCTCCTTCACCTCCCCAAACTGATGATACATTAATAATGCTACCTTCTTTTCTTGAAATCATATGATTAACTACAGAGTTCGTAGTATTAAATACTGACTTGAAATTTACAGACATGATTTTATCAAAATCCTCTTCAGTGTCATCCATAAATAATCCTATTTTAGAAATAGCTGCATTGTTTACTAATACATCCACTCTGCCCAATTTCTCTAGAGTATATTCTATTAATTCCTTAGAAAAGTTATAATTACTTACATCTCCTTTAAATAAAGTACAATAGTTTCCCATGGAACTAATTTCATTTAAAGTCTCCTTTGCACTTTCATCATCGCTAAAATAGTTAAGTACTAATGTTGCTCCTTCTTTAGCAAATTCTAAGGCTATTCCCTTACCTATACCTCTTGTTCCTCCTGTAATTACTACCACTTTTCCCTTTAATTTCATTTTCATACCTCTTAAAACTTCTTTAATTTCCATTGTAGTTATTTTAACATTTGTTCTTTTATAACACTAGTTATATGTGCTGAAAATAAATTAATTTAAATAAATGTTAATATATTTTACATTTACTTTAATTAGTTCATTTATTAACTATAAAATTAATTTATTTCTTGTATTTTTTATTATATTTAAATATAAATCCTCTTTATTATTATATCATAATATGGTATGATAATCATGATTTAATAGTAAAGGGGGTCTTTTTCATGGCTTATAAAATAGTAGATACTTGCATCTCTTGTGGTGCTTGCGAATCTGAATGTCCAGTTAGCTGCATAAGTGCAGGAGATGGATTATACCTTATCGATGCTGATTCTTGTATCGAATGTGGTGCTTGTGC
>NZ_DLNT01000038.1:77780-82570 GCF_002477055.1 Clostridium sp. UBA7503 | reverse complement strand
CAGTTATTTTGCGACGCCCCCATTTTTTACATTTTAGTTTTTAAATATTTCAGGATAGAAGTCTTTAGCTAATTTTTCTAAGCAATCGAAGGTTCTGTAGCCATATCCCATAAGTTCAGTGTATTCAACAGAAACTATATTTTTATTCTTTATAGCTTCAACACTTTGAAGTGTAGGTTCTGCTAATAGCCTATCTACGGCATCAACATCTACTGAAGCATTTTTATTTGCTGTTACATAAACAATATGGTCAGGGTTAGAAGAAATTATATTTTCTAATGATATAGAACCCCCTTTTTCAATAACGTTATCTGAATTTAACACATTTAACATTTCCTTTTGTAATGAAGCATTAGCACCATAAGCAGTAAAGGATTCTCCATTATAATTAACTATTAGCATAACCTTTTTTCTTTCGCTAGTGGTTGGAACTTTTGATTTAATGTTATCAAATGAATTCTGAAGTGAGTCAGCTAATTTATTAGCTTTATCTTGAACATCGAACATAGTACCTACGTTCCTAACATCTTGAATAATTGTGTCTAAGGAAATATGGGCATTCATTTTACTTGCCAATTGAACGTAAGTATTAATACCAACTTCATTTAAACTTGGTATTGAACCATATCTATCATCTTTAAATGAAGCGGATCTTCCAATTACTAAATCAGCACCTGAGCCAACAACAACTTCTTTAGCAACATCACCTTTGTTAGCAATTGCAGGTATAGATTCGTAGTCTGTTTTTAAATTCTCTAACATAGGAGTATCTAAGTCACCTGTTCCAATTATAGAATCTTTTAACCCTAAAGTTAAAAGTAGTTCAGTTGAAGTTTGATTATTAGTTATAACTTTCTTTGGAGCTTCATTAAAAGTCTGTTTGTACACATTTCCTTCAGAATCAAAAGCATCAAAGGTTATTGGATAAGTTGTTTTATTAGTTGATGCAGTTGTAGAAGTGCTAGTTTGCTCTTGCTTTGATGGTGAGTCTACATTTTCAGTTTTATTACTGCAGCCTACAAAGACTACAGCAGATAGAGCTAATGATGTAAGTAAAAGTAAAGTTTTTTTATTCATGATAATTCTCCTCTCGATTTCCATATTAAAAGTTTTAATTTTTATATAATAAAATATTTAGTTATAGTTTTTGTTTAATGTAATGATGGTGGTAAGTATTCAATAGAAAGCTTTTGGGTAGTTGGATTTATGTGAACGATAGATTCAACATCATATACTTCTTTAATTGTTTTTTCTGTTATAACTTCATTTGGAATCCCGTTATACACAATAACTCCATCTTTCAAAACATAAAGCTCATCACAAAATTGAGAAGCTAATGTTAAATCATGCAAAGCAGCTAAAACACATATATTTAAATTTTTAACTATTGACATAACTTCTAGTTGATACTTTATATCTAGATGATTAGTGGGCTCATCTAAAATTAATATTTTAGGGTTTTGAGTTATTGCTCTAGCCAATATAACTCTTTGCTTTTCCCCTCCAGATAATAGGCTGAAGTTTTTTTGAGCAAAATCTATCATTCCAACTTGAGATAAAGCTTTAAGTGCAAGATCATAATCATTTTTATTATCCTGCTCTAATAAACCTTTATAAGGAGCCCTACCCATTAGAACTATATCTATAACTTTAAAATCAAAGTTAATATTGTTAAATTGGCTAACCACTCCAAGAGTTTTAGCAAGAGATTTTTTGTTGTAATTTTTTATATCCTTATCAGATATAAAAACATCTCCAAAGGTTGGCTTTATTACACCATAAACAGCTTTCAATAATGTTGATTTTCCACTCCCGTTTGGACCTATTAAGCCTATGAACTTATTACTTGTAACGGCTAAATCAATTCCTTTTACAATTTCTTTTTTGGATAAATTCACCCTTAATTCTTTAATTTTCAAATCCATTAAAATCACCTACTTATCTCCATATCCGAAGCCCTTTCTCAATAAAATGTAAACAAAGAAGGGTGCTCCAACTAAACCAGTAATAATACCAATGGATAATTCAGCATTAGGGATGATTATTCTAGCAAAAACATCAGCCCAAATTAAGAATATAGAACCTAAAAGTATTGAAGTTGGAATTAGCCTTTTATGATCAGACCCAACTATAGATCTTGAAATATGGGGAATTATTAATCCTACAAAGCCTATAATCCCGCAATTAGCTACTAAAATACCTGTTAGTAATGATGTGATTATCATATAAATTTTTCTGTATAAATTTAAATTAAGCCCTAAAGTCATTGAGGCTTCATCACCCATTAACATTAAGTTTAAAGTTCTTCCTTGAGTTAAGAAAAATAAACAACATATAGTTACAGCTAAAATTACAAAACCTATATTTTGCCACTTAGCAGTTGCCAAAGAACCCATTGTCCAGAATTTTACCGTTTGCATACCTTCAGCATCGCTAGCAATAGAAATTATAAAATTAGATAGAGATGTACATAAGGCACTGACTACAGTTCCCGAAAGGACTAATTTGGAAGAGGACATTTTATTTCCCATTGAGGATAATACCAATACTAGGATAGAGGCACTTAAAGCACCTAAAAATGCCCAAAATGACACATTGCTTATGGAAAAGAGACTAAATGAGCCTAATCCTAACATTATAGAGAAGGTTGCACCTAGTGATGCACCAGAAGAAATTCCTAAAATATATGGCTCAGCTAGAGGATTTTGAACAGTTGCCTGCATTATTGTTCCACATACAGCAAGTCCAGCTCCAACAACAATAGCAAGTAAAACTCTAGGCATTCTAATTAACCAAATAACATTATAAGTAGATATATTACTTACTTCAGCAGCATCACCTAAGGATAATCCGAATAATTCATTTAAGATTATGCTATAGGATACAGAAGGTTTTATTCTAAGTGAACCAAAGGATACTGATAAAATTACAGAAATAAATAATAATATAATTAAGCCTAAGATAAATAAATTGAAGGATTTTTTTATCTTTTGGTTTTTCTCATAAGAAGCATTTAAAATATCTTTCACATTTAACATCCTTTCTTGAACTCCTACTAAAAATGAGGTAAACTATTCTAGAGAATTTATTGATAATAATTATCAATTTCATTAACTATTATAATATAGAAAAAATCGTAATAGAATATACTAAAATAAAAACATGGACAATTATTTAAAGTTATATGTATTGAAAGGAGTTTATTTACTTGAAAAATGTTAATAAAGGTGATTTATTAAAAGAATTTAGAAAAAATACTTTTGAAGTTTTTAGAATAGAAAGGTTTATAAAGAATTCTATGTCATCGAAAAATGGTTATACAACTAATCTCTCAGCATTCATTTTTACTGTAAGAGGAAGAGCCCAAATAGAGTTTGATAATGAGGTCTATACTGCTGAAAGAGGAAAGGTGATTCATGGATGTAAAAATAAAAACATATCATTTAAGGTTTTAGGCCATGAAGAATTTGAGTATATAAATATCTATTATATGGCAGATGAATATATTAAGCCTAATTCTTATATGAATTCAATCTTCGAATTTGATGTAATAAATTATGAAGAGATATTGAAATCCTTGTATGAACTTAAAGAAATATCTTCAAAACAACAATTAACATCAAAAGTAAATCTTCAAATACAAACCTCATTATTTTTAAGAGAACTTTTTACTGATTATAACTACAAAAAGGGATTAAGTGAAAAAGATTTTACCATAGATGTAAGTGAATTTATTTCACAAAACTATATGGAAGAGATTACATTAGGCGCGCTTTCAGAAAAATACGGAGAAAAATCTAATAGAATATCATACTTATTTAATAAATATTTAAATATTCGTCCTATAGATTATTTAATCCAATGCAGAATGACTGCTGCATACAAGTTGTTAAATGAAGGTTTTGCAGTTAAGGAGGTTTCAAAAAAGATTGGCTATAATGATGAATTCTATTTTAGTAGGTTATTTAAAAAAAGTTTTGGAGTTACTCCAAGCAAGTTAAAGAAAGGATAGAAGGTATGCGAGGAAGAATTTTAACAAGGACAGTTTTGGATAGAGAGATTTTTATGTATTTACCAGGGAAGTATGATATATATGATAAAAAATATCCTGTAGTTTATGTTCATGATGGTGATAAATTTAGAAAGTTTTTAGGTGGAATAATTGATGAAATAGAAGATAAATTTGAAAATAAATTTTTAGAGGAACATATAATAATTGGAATTACACCTTTTGACAGATTAAATGAATATACCCCTTGGGCAGCAGAATCTAACAATGAAAGATTTCATCCATTTGAGGGCAAGGGGGATGAATACTTAGAATTTTTAATAAGTGATTTACAAACTTATATTGAAAAAGAGTTTAGAGTAAGTAGTAATAAGAATGATAGAAAAATTATGGGACATTCTCTTGGAGCTTTAATTTCTTTATATTCAGTTTTTAAAAATGATAATTATATTAAGGTAGCAAGTATATGTGCATCTCAATGGTATGATGGATGGATTAAATTTATTCAGGAAGAAACTTTAGTAAATGATGATTTTAGACTTATTATTGTTGCTGGAAGAAAGGAGGGACATAGCAAGACTACAATTCAGAAGGACATGCCCAAGTTCTCTAGTATGTCCTATGAAATATTTAAGAAACATATAGGAGAAGAAAATGTAGAAATGGTTTGGGATGATTACGATCACCACGAAAATATATTAAATAGGTATAAAATTGCTTTGGAATTTTTAATGAGAAAAAATTAATTGGTTTAATAATTACAAGGAGAAGTAATTTTTGC
>NZ_DLNT01000038.1:0-77694 GCF_002477055.1 Clostridium sp. UBA7503 | reverse complement strand
AACTATATAACTATTTAAATAGTTAACATCATAAATATGCAGAATTAAAACATTGAGGCATTTTAAAATTTATTATTATAACATCTTAATATTTTAAAATCCTAGAAGTACATAGCCACATATACATAAGAGCTAATATAAATAATATAAATTTTAGGAGGTAAGGAAATGAGTATAGTAATAATTGGTGGTCATGATAGAATGGTTTGTGAATATAAAAAGATTTGTGATAAATATAATTGTAAGGCTAAGGTATTTACACAAATGCCAGGTCGTTTTAAATCTCAAATAGGATGTCCAGATTTATTAGTAATGTTTACTAACACAGTGTCTCATAAAATGATTAATGCAGCTATGCAAGAAGCATCAAGAAAGAATATTAGTATAGCAAAATCTCATAGTAGTAGCTCCAGCTCTTTAAAGAGTATATTAGAAACTCATTGTTTAAATTGTTCTGAGGATTGTGAAAACTGTACTAAACATAGTAATTAAACATAAAGTTAATTTAAGGAAACATTTTTGGGGTAGAGTTTAATCTTTTAGCACTTTACCCCGATAACAAAAATCACATAAAGTATTGTATTAATTTTCTGAATATGATACGTTTTTGTTATGGATATTTTTAGAAGGGTAGGGGATAAAATGAGGAACATTTGTAATCTTAATGGAATAAAAGAAGTATCTTTAATAAATACTCAGGGGAAAAATTATTTAACTTTCTTTAAAACAATGGGGGAAAAACTATATTCAATATGTAGTTTAGAAGAAAAGCTAAATGATGAGTATTTTCAAAAGAAAAATTTTGATGAACTTTTAAAAGAAAATCATGAAATTTATAGTGACTTATTAGAGGATAACTATAAAACAAGTTATGGCAACCCAGACTATGCAGTGAAAGAGCTAGGAAAAGAAATGGGTCAAATAGCTACATATTTATATAATAGGTTAAATGAATGTATATCTTTAGTATTTTCTCATAAGACTGAGAAGATAGAAAAGTTACTACAATTATTTATAGATTCCTATGCCTATGTAGTTAAGAATGGTGATAATGCTAATGGTTTAATGGAGATTATAAGGGATTTTGAAGTTAGCATTTTAGACATGGAAGCTGAGGAGAAGGTTAATAATATAGCTTTAGATACTAAGAGTTATTACAGAACTATAGTTAATGAAGCAAATGCAGAAGATTTAAGATACTTATTTAAGTATGGAAAATATATAACTGATAATGAAATAAAAACAGCTAAATTTTTATCTGCTTATGAAGATGTAAATAAGATTGCATATACCATGGTTAAAGGATATATGGATAGCTTTATAAGAGAAAAGAAGGATTACACTATTAAGTCTACCGTTAGACTAATATACTTTGTTGGTCAAGAGGCTATTGTTAAAGAGGTTATAAAGGAGTTTGGTAAATACAACTTAACCCTTGTCCTTGCAATGGTAGAATCTACTGAAGCAAATAAACAGTTTACTTATGATCATAGATTTGATAATGCTTTATTCTTCAGTAAAAACTATGCAGAAATTAAGGAAGAAAGATTTACAGCTACCTTTGAAAGATTTAAAGAAGGTTTAGGAAAGTATTCAGGAGTTGCAGTTATTGAAAGCTTTGGAGAGGTTCCTTTTGCACCTGAAAGTAAGAATACAGCATTAAAATTAAGTGAAGAACAAAGTAAGGTTTACCAAAATGCAGCAGTAAGACTTAGAAGTATTCAAGATAAGTACATGCCATCTAAGGAAACAACCTTTACTATTATAGCTTTCCCTAGTCCAGAGATAGGAGAGAATTTTGAAGAAATCTTTGCTGATACTATGAAGATAAATACTCTTGATTCAGACAAGTGGGAAAGAATCCAAAATGATATTATTGGGGCTTTAGATAAGGGAGAGTTTATCCATGTTAAGGGCTGCAATGGAAATAGAACAGATATAAAGGTTAAAATGCAGGAAATTAAGAATCCAGAAAAGGAAACAAACTTTGAAAACTGTATTGCTACTGTAAATATACCAGTTGGAGAGGTATTTACATCTCCAATGTTAAAAGGAACAAATGGACTTCTACATCTAGAAGAAATCTTCCTAGATGGTCTTAAATATATAAACTTAGAACTTTTATTTAAGGATGGATATATAGCTGAATATAACTGTTCTAATTTTGATGAAGAAGCTAAAAACAAAAAGTATGTAGAAGAAAATCTGTTATTTCCAAATAAAACTTTACCTCTTGGTGAGTTTGCAATAGGTACAAACACTTTAGCATATGTTATAGCACAGAAGCATAATATAGTACCTATACTTCCTATCCTTATTGGAGAAAAGATGGGGCCACACTTTGCAGTGGGTGATACTTGTTATTCATATAGTGAAGATGAAAGAGTATATAATGCTTTTGATGGAAAAGAAATAATTGCTAAGGATAATGAAAAATCTATTCTTAGGAAAACTGATATAGAGAGTGCATATACTCAATGTCATACAGATATAACTATACCTTATGATAGCTTAGAGTTTATAAATGCTATAACAAAGGATGGAGAAGTTATTGAAGTAATTAAAAATGGTAGATTCATTTTAAAGGGTACTGAGGAATTAAATGAACCTTTCAATGGAGAGGCTTAATATTTTTATAGAAATAGGAGGAAAATTATGATTAATAACATTGATATTAAAAATAAGATGGTAATAAAGTTAGATGATGAATTACCTGAAATGCCTAAGTTTCAAGAAGGAATTAGAAGAGCCCCTGACAGAGGTTATAGTTTAACGCCTGCACAAACTGAATTAGCTCTTAAAAATGCTTTAAGATATGTGCCAGAACATCTCCACGAGAAATTAGCTCCAGAGTTTATGGAAGAGCTTTTGACAAGAGGAAGAATATATGGATATAGATTTAGACCAGAAGGAAAATTAAGTGGTAAGTCTATAGATGAATATAAAGGAAATTGCACAGAGGGTAAGGCCTTCCAAGTAATGATAGATAATAACTTAGATTTTGATGTGGCATTATATCCATATGAACTTGTTACTTACGGTGAAACAGGACAAGTGTGCCAAAACTGGATGCAATATAGACTTATAAAAAAATACCTAGAGAATATGACAGATGAACAAACTTTAGTAGTAGAGAGTGGTCATCCATTAGGATTATTTAGAAGTTCTAAAACTGCTCCAAGGGTAATAACTACTAATGGTTTAATGGTTGGTATGTTTGACAATCCAGAAGACTTCCATTTAGCAACTCAACTTGGAGTAGCTAACTATGGACAGATGACAGCTGGTGGTTGGATGTATATAGGACCTCAAGGAATAGTTCATGGTACCTTCAACACTATAGTAAATGCAGGAAGATTAAAGCTTGGAGTGGCTGATGATGGAGATTTAAGAGGGAAAATATTTGTAACTTCTGGTCTTGGCGGAATGAGTGGTGCTCAACCTAAAGCTATAGAAATAGCTAATGGAGTAGGAATTGTAGCAGAGGTTGACTATTCAAGAATTAAAACAAGACTTGATCAAGGCTGGGTTTCCATGGCATCAAGTGATTTAGAGGAAGTTATAAGAGTTGCTAAGGAAAAGGCTAAAAATGAAGAGTCTATTTCTATAGCATATCATGGAAATATCGTTGATTTACTTGAATACATCTTAGAAAATGATATTCATATAGATTTATTATCAGACCAAACTTCTTGTCATGCTGCATATGATGGTGGGTATGCACCAGTAGGAATTTCTTTTGAGGAAAGAACTAGATTATTAAAAGAAGATAGAGAAAAATTCAAAGAGCTTGTAGATATGACATTATTAAAACACTACGACATAATTAAAAAATTAGTTGCTAAGGGAGTTTATTTCTTTGACTATGGTAACTCATTTATGAAGGCAATCTATGATGCTGGTGGAAAAGATATAGCTAAAAATGGTGTTGATGAAAAGGACGGATTCATTTATCCTTCTTATGTTGAAGATATCATGGGACCAATGCTATTTGACTATGGCTATGGACCATTTAGATGGGTATGCTTAAGTCATAAGCATGAAGATTTAATAAAAACAGACCATGCTGCAATGGAATGTATTGATCCAAATAGAAGAGGACAAGATAGAGATAACTACATTTGGATTAGGGATGCTGAAAAGAACCAATTAGTTGTTGGTACAGAAGCTAGAATATTATATCAAGATGCACAAGGACGTATGGATATTGCTCTTAAGTTTAATGAGCTTGTAAGAAATGGTGAAGTTGGACCAATCATGCTTGGAAGAGATCACCATGATGTAAGTGGTACAGATTCTCCATTTAGAGAAACTTCTAATATAAAAGATGGAAGTAACATGATGGCTGAAATGGCAATCCAATGCTTTGCAGGAAATGCAGCAAGAGGAATGAGCTTAATTGCTCTTCACAATGGTGGAGGAGTCGGAACAAGTAAGTCAATCAATGGGGGATTTGGATTAGTTCTTGATGGTAGCGAAAGAGTAGATAATATTATAAAATCATCTATGGCATGGGATGTTATGGGTGGAGTTGCAAGAAGAGCTTGGGCAAGAAATCCACATTCTATTGAAACAAGTATGGAATATAATGAGAAGAACCAAGGAACAGATCATATAACTCTTCCATATATACCGAAGGATGAATTAATAAAATCTGTTATTGAAAAAGCTTTAAATAAATAAATCATAATTTAAATAATTGAATAATTTAATTGGGTATATAGTGTTAAAAGTTAAGACTATATACCTGATTTTTTATTTTTTTAGTTTGTATTTAGTTGTAAATAAAATAAATTTTTATATTTTTTTTACAAAGTAGATAAAATATATTAATAAAAATATAAAAAAATAAGTTCTAAGTGGAAGGTTGCTTCGTATATTTTTATGGGGATGATATTTTTAATATATGTAGTAAATTTAAATGAAATAAAAACAATGATTAAACAATGTATATACATTAGGAGATAATATTGAATAGAGTATTTGCAAGTAGTATAATAGTTAGGGTATTTGATATGTAGATAAGGAGGGGTAGTGTTGAATTATAGAAAAAAATTTAGAAAAGTTAATAAAATAAAAATGTTTGTCATAGCAATAACACTAATTAGTACCCTTTTTATTTTAGTTGGATGTAAATCCAATATTGAAGAAGAAAGAGATCCAATTATAAACAATTATACAAGTGCTGTAATAGAAAAAAACAACAATATATATATTTTTGATGAGGAAGAGGAATATTTAGAAGGGGTAGGAGATTTGCATAGGCTGAAAGAACTTTCCGCTTTAAGTAATGACTGGAGTAATATAGCTTTTAAGTATTTAGATGAAAAAGATAAAATAAATATATATAGTATGAAAGATGAAGAATATAAAGTATTACCAATAAATGATATAGGGGAAAATCAAATATCTAATATATCATGGATGAATAATAAATTAGTAATTCATTTATATATAGATCCTATCACAACAAAATATCTAATTTATGATGCAGATACTTTAGAGTTTTTGAATTCCTGTGAAGGAATCTTAATAGATGTTCTTAATGAAGGCAATACTCTAGTATATGGTAAAGCTAGTAATGGTGTTACTAATATATACTTTAATGATGCACAGATAATTAGTTTAGAAGATAGTGGAGAAGTTTTATTAAAGGGAAAAGTATCTCCTAAAAAGGATGAGATAGCTTTTATTACCTTTAGTTTTGATAAGGAAAAATTAGCACAACGTGAATATTTATATAGAGGAAAAATTGAAAATGGTAAAATAAAGGATGTTTTTAAGACTGTTAAGCCCTATGAAATAAATGGAGACATAGTATATGAGGGGGATGAACTAGTTATATATAGCCAAGAAGGAAATTATTTAGTAAAAGATGAAGAGTTTATAGAAGAAGAAAATGAGGAGATGAAGAAAAAACTCAATGAAAATTCTATAAAACTTAAAAACATGCTTAAAAATACCTTTGAAAGCGAAAGTATAAATGAAAACTTATCATGGAATGAAATTGGAGTTTTTAATATTACCTGGTTTACTAGGTAATATTTTTTTGCTGTATAGGAAAGTATAGATTTTTACAATAGGTTTTACCCTTAGGAACGTGGTGCATGCCACTTTTTTTATGTCTAAATTGTGAATATATATATCAATATACCTGTAATAATACATGAAATTCCATAAAAGTTATTGTAATATTTAAAATATACAGATAAATTCTCGGGGTGGATTTTTTCTGGGTTTTATTAAGGGGAAACCTGTTGACACCTTGTGTAGGCTTAAATATAATTAACGTGGAAAGTGAAAAAAACAAATTAAAATGTAGAAATACTGGAGGAACTTCTAATGGATAAAAAAATGCTTTCACCTGATGAAATTACTAATTATGTAGAACAGGTTGGAGTAAAAAAGGCTAATAATAAATGTGCACAAACTTTATTATTAGGTATTTTAGCAGGTGCATTTATAGCTTTAGGGGCATATGCATCATCAGTAGCATCACATGGAATTAGTGATCCCGGATTACAAAAATTTGTGGCAGGTATAGTATTTCCAGTTGGATTAATTTTAGTGTTAATATGTGGAGCAGAATTGTTCACAGGAAATTCATTATTAAGTGTGGCTTGGGCTGAGAAAAAGATAACCACAGGCCAAATGTTTAAAAATTGGGCACTTGTTTGGATAGGAAACTTTATTGGAGCTGCTTTTGTAGCAATATTAGTTTTTGAATCAGGTCTTTTAGCAACAGGAAATGTTGGAGGATATGCAGTTAAGGTAGCAGCAGCTAAGGCAAGTATGGGTTTTATGCCTGCAATTGCAAGTGGGATATTATGTAATGTCATAGTATGTGTATGTGTGTGGGGTTCCTATGCAGCTAAAGATGTAACAGGAAAAATATTCATAGGTTTCTTTCCGATATTTGCTTTTGTTATAGCAGGTTTTGAACACTGCGTAGCTAATATGTATTACTTTTCTATAGGATTACTTGCAAAGACAAATTCAGCTTTTGTTGAAGCATCTCATGTAGCTGTTGAAAAATTAGACAATTTAACTATAGTTGGAATTTTTAATAATCTAATTCCTGTAACCATAGGAAATATTATTGGTGGTGCAGTTTGTATTGGATTAGTTTATTGGTTCATATATAGAAAGTGTAATAAAAAGAATATTGAGTTAAGAGAGAAGTTATCAGCGTAATATATATATTAGTGGAAAATTGTGTTAAAGCCTAAGTTTTAGCATGATTTTTTTTATAAGATTTTATGGGAAATTGTAAAAATTTATATTGATTTGTAAAAATCTATTTTATATTTAGAGCACATAATATAAAATAGATAGTATGAAGATAAATACTAAATTAACGGGGAGGGTTATATGAAGAAGAAAGGAAAAGTTATCAGTTCAATTGTAGCTTTAAGTATAATGGGGGCAATAGCCTTTAGTATTAATAATAGAGTAGAAGCAGATGCGATAAAAATAAGATTAGGTGGGAGCACTAGATATGAAACTGCTGTAGAAACATCTAAACAGGGGTGGCCTAGTGGAAGTAAAACTATAGTACTAGTGTGTGGAGCGGATTATCCTGATGCACTAAGTGCGGCACCTTTAGCCAAAAAGTATAATGCTCCTATATTGCTAACAGAAAAGAATGCATTATCTACTGTAGTGTCCAATGAGATAAATAGACTGAAGCCTTCTAAAGCTTACATAGTTGGTGGAGAATCTGTAATTTCTAAAAATGCTGAAACTCAGCTTAAAAGTAAGGGAATTACTGTAGATAGGATATCTGGACTTGATAGATATGAAACAGCTGTTAATGTAGCTAAACAAGTGGGCACAACCAATGGAGTTGTACTGGCTTCTGGAAAAAGCTTTGCGGATTCTTTATCTGTAGCTCCGGTGGCAGCAGACTTAGGAATGCCAATATTGTTAACAGATAAAGATATTATTAATAGTTCAAATAAATCCTTTATACAAAGTCATAATATACCTAAAACCTATGTTATAGGTGGAAGTTCAGTAATTTCAGATGCAAATATGAAGAATTATAAAAATTATCAAAGAATTGCTGGACTTGATAGATATGAAACTAATATCCAAGTTTTAAATACTTTTAATGGAAATATTAATTTAAGCAAAATTTATTTAGCATCAGGAATGAATTTTCCAGATGGACTAGTTGGAGCACCAATAGCTGCTTTAACCTCTTCGCCTATAATTCTTATGGAAGAAACAGGAGGGTATTATCCTAAGGTCTTAAATAGAATAAAAGGGATAAAATCCGATCAAGTATTAATTTTAGGAGGAAATACAGTAATCAGCGACAGCATAGTTAATAAGGTTTTAGACGCAGTAAATTATGAGGAGAAATTTAAGGTTTTAAGTATTGAATAGCTCAAAAGTGGGTGAAATTATAGTGAGACCTATAGAAGGTATTCTTAAAGACCTACCCCTGGGGGTATCTGCTTTAACAGAACAAAAGGTTCATAATAAAAAGTTGACGTGTATAATAATTAAAGATGATTTTAAAGATTTTATATATTTGCCTAACTCTATGCAGTTTAATTTCAAAAGTGCCTATGTAAAAAGTAATAAAGTGATTTCAGGGCATTTGATTATAAGAATGAAAGATGATATAAAAGAAAAGTATTATCCTTTTCACTTTAATTATTATGATGAAAAAACATTAAGTTTAATTATAAATTTAAGTCGTCAAAGAAAATTATACTTAATACTAGGGAATAAATATAACGAATATAAAATTGTTTGTTTCAGAAATAGTTTAAAAAGCTTTTTTAGAAGATATATAATTAATTGCATAAACTATGGTTATCGTTGGAGTGATGAAGATTACAAGGAATCAATTTGTAATCTTGTATCTTCATTTCCTAGTATAGATGACTTATGGAAACGATTAGGCGGACAAATTACTATGAGTATACTGAAAAAAGTATAAGAAAAACGGGGAAATGTTAAGTAAAATTCAAAATCTACAAAAAACTTATATTAATTTAAAAATTTTTTTAAAAAAACCATTGCATTTCTAAAATATTAGATTTATAATGGGTACATGATAAATAATATATTGAATTGTTCAAAAATTTAATATTGAATCATAAGTAGAGGCGCTTATAAATTGGTAACTGCTAAATGTTAAAGAGAATACCCTCTGATGTTACAGTGAATTGTTTATAGGCCGAAAGAGTACAAAGGTATTTTGTATTACTTGGGGATAGGACACAAAGTTTTATCACTGCCATGTTATATGGAGAGCTATTTATGGAATGAAAAATATTCATTGCATTGATAGTTCTAACTAACCTAGTTATCTAATGGTGTTGAATATTTTCAACGCCATTTTTTATTTACTATATATTTATTCTAAAAAGTTATACATAAATAAAAAGTAAACGATTATTTTATAGGGGGAAAAGAAAATGAAATCAGTAATCAGATTAAGAATGAGCTCTCACGATGCACACTACGGTGGAAATCTTGTTGATGGAGCAAGAATGCTACAATTATTTGGAGATGTAGCTACAGAATTATTAATACAAAACGATGGAGATGAAGGTCTATTCAAGGCTTATGAAAACGTAGAATTCATGGCACCTGTATATGCTGGAGATTACATTGAAGCTGTAGGTGAAATCGTACACGTTGGAAACACATCAAGAAAAATGACTTTTGAAGCTAGAAAAGTAATAGTTCCAAGACCTGACATTAATGATTCAGCTTGCGACGTTTTAGAAGAGCCAATAGTTGTTTGTAAAGCTACAGGAGTATGTGTAGTACCAAAAGATAAGAAGAGAAAATAAATAAACGCAAGAATTCTTGCAGAAATATTGTTAAAAAATTAACTATATAGGAGGATTTTAAATGGAAAAGTTAATAATTGCTGCAGCTATTTGTGGTGCAGAGGTTACTAAAGAACAAAATCCAAATGTTCCTTACACAGTAGAAGAAATTGGTCAAGAGGCAGAAAAATGTTATAAAGCTGGAGCTAGTATAATCCACCTTCATGTTAGAAAAGATGATGGTACTCCAACTCAAGACAAAGATAGATTTGAAGCTTGTATGGCTGAAATAAGAAGAAGATGTCCAGATGTTATCATTCAACCATCTACTGGTGGTGCTGTAGGAATGAGCAATGAGGAAAGACTTCAACCAGTTGATTTAAAACCAGAAATGGCAACATTAGACTGTGGAACTTGTAACTTTGGTGGAGACGAAATATTTGTTAATACAGAGAATACAATCAAAGAATTCGGGGAGAAGATGATCGAGTTAAACGTTAAGCCAGAAATCGAAGTATTCGATAAAGGTATGATTGACATGGCCATCAGACTTCATAAAAAAGGATTCATAAAAGCGCCAATGCACTTCAACTTCGTTATGGGAGTTAATGGTGGAATAAGTGCTGGAATGAGAGACTTTGTATTTATGAAAGAAAGTATTCCAGCAGGAAGCACTTACACTGTATCAGGAATAGGCAGAAATGAATTCCCATTAGCTGCAATGTCTATGATAGAAGGTGGACATGTAAGAGTTGGATTTGAAGATAACGTATACCTATCAAAAGGTGTTATGGCAGAAAGTAATGCTGACCTAGTTGAAAAAGCTGTAAGAATAGCTAAAGAATTAGGAAGAGAAATTGCAAATCCAGCAGAAGCAAGAGAAATATTAGGACTTAAAGCTTTATAATTTGAAGCATAATATAAGAAGCTATTTTTAACGTATAAGATTAAAAATATAATAAACAATAATTAAGTAGAAAAAAATTTATTTAGACTAAAGTAAAAAGGAGTGTTTTTAATGAAAAAAGGATGTAAATATGGAACTCACAGAGTAATAACACCAGCAGGAGTATTACCACAACCAGCTTTAAAAATAGACAATACAATGGAAATATACGATAATGAAATACTTATCGATGTTCAAGCTTTAAACGTTGACTCAGCAAGCTTTACACAAATAGAAGAAGAAGCTGGACATGATGTAGAAAAAATAAAAGCAAAAATCCTTGAGATCGTTGGAGAAAGAGGAAAAATGCAAAACCCTGTAACTGGTTCAGGCGGAATGCTTATCGGAAAAATAGCTAAAATAGGAGCTGCATTAGAAGGAAAAACTGATCTTAAAGTTGGAGACAAAATCTCTACATTAGTATCTCTTTCATTAACTCCACTTAAAATAGAAGAAATCATCGATATTAAACCAGACATCGATAGAGTAGAAATTAAAGGTCAAGCAATATTATTCGAAAGCGGATTATATGCTAAACTTCCAGAAGATATGGAAGAAACTTTAGCATTAGCTGCATTAGACGTTGCAGGAGCTCCAGCTCAAGTTGCTAAATTAGTTAGACCAGGACAATCAGTTCTTTTATTAGGAGCAGCAGGAAAATCAGGAATGTTATGTTGCTACGAAGCAGTTAAAAGAGTTGGACCAACAGGAAACGTTATTGGTTTAGTTAGAAATGAAGAAGAAGCTGCAAGATTAAGAAGATTAAACTTAAACATGAAAATAGTTATCGGAGATGCTACTAAAGCTATCGACGTAATGAACTTAGCTTTAGCTAACAACAACGGCGAAGAAGTTGATGTATCTATCAACATAGTTAACGTTCAAAACACAGAAATGTCAACTATATTACCAGTTAAAGATGATGGTATAGTTTACTTCTTCTCAATGGCTACAGCATTCACTAAAGCTGCTTTAGGAGCTGAGGGTGTAGGTAAAGACGTAACTATGATAGTAGGAAACGGATACACTAAAGGACATGCTGAAATAACTTTACAAGAGTTAAGAGAAAATGAAACTCTAAGAGCTATATTCCAAGAATTATACGTTTAATCCATAGATTATAATTGGTTAATTAATAAAAATTAATATATATAAATGTGAAATTATAGGGGGTAACAATTAATGAATACAACTCGTAGAAAAGAATTATTTCCAAACGTTACAGATGAACAATGGTTTGACTGGAAATGGCAAACAAAAAACAGAATAGAAACTTTAGATGAATTAAAGAAGTACATTCCGTTAACTGCTGAAGAAGAAGAAGGAGCTAAAAAATGTCTTGAAACTTTAAGAATGGCTATAACTCCTTACTACCTATCATTAATCGATCCAAGCAATCCTAATGACCCAGTAAGATTACAAGCTATCCCAACAGGATTAGAAGCTCATAAATCTGCTGCAGATTTAGAAGACCCACTACACGAAGATACAGATTCTCCAGTACCTGGATTAACTCATAGATATCCAGATAGAGTATTACTTCTTATAACTGACCAATGCTCTATGTACTGCAGACACTGCACAAGAAGAAGATTTGCAGGACAAAGTGATGACTGCATGCCAATGGAAAGAATAGATAAAGCTATAGATTATATCAGTAAAACACCAGTAATCAGAGACGTTCTATTATCAGGTGGAGATGCTTTACTAGTTGACGATTCAGTACTTGAGTACATCATCAGCAAATTAAGAGCAATACCACACGTAGAAATAATCAGAATTGGTTCAAGAACACCAGTAGTTATGCCACAAAGAATTACTGATGGACTTGTAAATATGTTAAAGAAATACCACCCAATCTGGTTAAACACTCACTTTAACCATCCAAACGAAATCACAGAAGAGTCTAAAGCTGCATGTGAAAGAATGGCTAATGCCGGTATACCACTAGGAAACCAATCAGTACTTCTAAGAGGAGTAAATGACTGTGTTCACACAATGAAACAATTAGTTAACGACTTAGTTAAAATCAGAGTTAGACCTTACTACATCTATCAATGTGACTTATCATTAGGACTAGAGCACTTCAGAACTCCAGTTTCTAAAGGTATCGAAATCATTGAAGGATTAAGAGGACATACTTCAGGATACTGCGTACCAACATTCGTTGTTGACGCTCCAGGCGGCGGTGGAAAAACTCCAGTTATGCCAAACTATGTAATTTCTCAAAGCCATGATAAAGTAATACTTAGAAACTTTGAAGGAGTTATAACTACTTACTCTGAGCCAACAAACTACACTCCAGGATGTACTTGTGATGTTTGCACAGGTAAGAAAAAAGTTCATAAAGTTGGAGTTGCTGGATTATTAAACGGTGAAAAACTTGCTTTAGAACCAACAGGATTAGAAAGAAACGAAAGACACGCTCACTAGAATATAGTTAGAAGTGATCTTAATGAATGAAATTTTAAAGTTATTGAAACCATATAAAAGTGTATCTATTATAGGTATGAATAAAAATGTGGGAAAAACTACAACTTTAAACCATATCTTGAAGGAGGCTAGGGGCTCTGTGTCCCTTGGCCTAACTTCTATAGGGAGAGATGGTGAAGAGTTAGACAGGGTTACGGCTACAGAGAAACCTAAGATATATATTGAAAAGGGGACTGTGATTGCTACAGCCAAACAATGTCTTTTAAATAGTGATTTCACAAGAGAGATTGTAAGAACTACAGGAATAAATACTCCTATGGGAGAAGTTGTTATTTGTAAAGCCTTAAGTGATGGTTATGTGGATTTAGGAGGACCTTCCGTGAATTCATATATGACCAATATAAAAGATCAATTATTAAGTCTTCAGTGTGATCTTGTAATAGTAGATGGAGCTTTAAGTAGAAAGACCTTTGCTTCACCCGCCATAACAGAAGCTACAGTGTTATCTACAGGAGCTGCTCTATCAAGAAGTATGAAGACCGTCATAAGTGAGACAAAACATACTATGGATCTATTAAGTTTACCCCATGAGCAAGATAGGTCTATTTTAAATGTCGCAACAAAAATATGTGATTCAGGAATTGTAGGCATCATTTATAAGGATGGTACCTATAAAGTACTAGAGGTTTTAACTGCCCTAGAAGCTTCAAAAGAAATTGTAGAAGCTTTGAGTGAACAAGTATCCCATGTAGTTATTAAGGGTGCAGTTTCTGACAAACTTATTAAAAATATCATGACTTCTACTAACCTATATAAAGATATAACTTTTCTTGTGGAAGATGGTACTAAGCTATTTATTAGTAGTGAAAGCCTTTATAGATTCCATAGGCAAGGTGGAGTCATAAAGGTCCTAAATAAGATAACTGTGGTTTGCATAACTTCAAATCCAAAATCACCTTATGGATATGAATTTCCAAAGGATGAATTCTTAAAAGGTCTTAGAGAAGCTGTCAATGTTCCAGTATTTGATGTATTAGGGGGGAAATAATATGAAGTTTTTAGATAATGAACAAAGGGCTCAAATAGGGTTTTCCTTTATCATGGATGAGCTTGGTATAATAACTCCTTATGGTACTGAGGAAAAGAAGCTAATAAAGCCTTTTAGAATTAATGAGTATGATAAATTGGTAGAAGAGCTTACTAACGTTGAGCTGATGATAGGTCATATGAATGAATATCATGATGAGTTTAACGATATAGTAAGACTTCTACACAAGATTAAAGATATAAGAAATACATTAAGAAGAGCAGAGAAGGTAGAGGTATTAGATGAAATTGAGCTTTATGAGGTGAAATATGTATCTATGCTTTTGGAAGAGCTTAAATCAGTCTTAGAAAATATTAATTTATCTGTAGGCAAAATTAAGCTTCATTCTCTAGAAGAAGTAATTGATATATTAGACCCAAGTAAGAAGCGTATATCTACATTCTATATTTATGAAGAATATAGTGAAAAGCTTTCTCAGATAAGAAAACTAAAAGGTGAAAAGGAAAAAGCAATTTTTTCTTGCAATGATGAAGGGCTTATTGAAAAGTTAAAACAAGAGCGATTAGATATTGTTATTCAAGAGGAAGAAGAAGAGTTACATATTAGAAAAGAACTTACTTCTAAATTGTCCTCCTTTAGTAGATATATATCAGAAAATTTAAAAGTGGTAGGTATTTTAGATTTATTAATGGCAAAGGCAAGCATTGCTATTAAATACAATTGTGTTAAACCTAACATAGTTAAAGATATGAATATTGATATTGAGGATGGAATAAATCCTGAAATTGAAGCGATCCTTAAGAAAAAAGGAAAAGCATTCTCTCCTGTTAATATACAGCTTCATGGAGGAACTACAGTGATAACTGGAGCTAATATGGGAGGAAAGAGTGTAGCATTAAAGACTATTGTTTTAAACCTATTTCTTGGACAATTGGGCTTCTTTGTATTTGCAAAACAAGCAACTTATCCAGTATTAGATTTTATTCATTTTGTATCAGACGATATGCAATCTATATCTAAGGGGTTAAGTACTTTTGGAGCTGAGATAATCAAATTAAAAGAAGTGGTAGAGTGTGTAAAACGTGGAGATGGATTTGTGGCTCTTGATGAGTTCGCTAGGGGAACAAACCCTAAAGAAGGATATTACCTAGTAAAATCTCTTGCAAATTATCTACAAAAATTTAACACTGCTAGCATAATATCTACCCATTATGATGGTGTGGTAGAAGAACCTATGGTTCATTATCAAGTTGTAGGACTAAAAAATATAGACTTTGAGAAACTAAAATATAAGATTGATCTTAATAAGACTCATTCGGTTGAAATTATCCAGGAGCATATGGAATATAAACTTGAAAGAGTATCTAAGACAAATCAAGTACCTAAGGATGCGCTAAATATAGCGATGCTATTAGGATTAGAAAAAGACATAGTGAATATAGCGAAAACATATTATGAGGAGGAGTACAATGGAAAGTAAAATAAATTTAGATTTAAATCTAGTTGCTAAAGCTAGAGAATCATCAAAAAACATAGCTCAAGACACTCAAAAGTTTATAGACAGACATACTACAGTAGCTGTAGAAAGAACTGTATGTAGATTATTAGGTATAGATGGAGTAGATGAATTCGGAGTACCACTACCAAACGTAGTTGTAGAAAACATCAAAGCTGGAAACGGATTATCTGTTGGAGTTGCTGCATTAGTTGGTAATGCTATGGTTAACACTGGATTAACTCCACAAGAAATAGCAGAAAAAGTAGCTAAAAATGAATTAGATTTAACTAAACTACCTATGAAAGATATGTTTGAAATAAAAATGGCAATTGAAAAAGTTGCTAAAAACATGGTAGCTACAATCAAAGCTAACAGAGGCGAGAGAGAAGCTTACCTTGAAAAATTCGGCGATAAAACAGGTCCATATCTTTATGTTATCGTTGCAACAGGAAATATCTATGAAGATATAATCCAAGCTAAAGCTGCTGCAAAACAAGGTGCAGACGTTATAGCTGTTATTAGAACAACAGGACAAAGCTTACTTGACTACGTTCCATACGGAGTAACAACTGAAGGATTCGGAGGAACTTTTGCAACTCAAGAGAACTTCAGACTTATGAGATCAGCTTTAGACGAAGTTGGAGAAGAGTTAGGAAGATACATTAGATTATGTAACTACTGTTCAGGATTATGTATGCCAGAAATCGCTGCTATGGGAGCTATGGAAAGACTTGACGTAATGCTTAACGATGCATTATACGGAATACTTTTCAGAGATATCAACATGCAAAGAACTATAGTTGACCAATACTTCTCAAGAATAATCAATGGTTTTGCAGGAGTTATAATCAACACTGGTGAAGATAACTACTTAACAACTGCTGATGCTGTTGAAGAAGCTCACACAGTACTTGCTTCTCAATTCATCAATGAGCAATTTGCTTTAGTTGCGGGACTTCCAGAAGAGCAAATGGGTCTAGGACACGCATTTGAAATAAACCCAAATGTAGAAAATGGATTCCTTTATGAGCTTGCTCAAGCACAAATGGCTAGAGAAATATTCCCTAAAGCACCACTTAAATACATGCCTCCAACTAAGTTTATGACTGGAGATATATTCAAGGGTCAAGTACAAGATGCATTATTTAACATGGTTACAATAATGACTAGCCAAAAATTACACTTATTAGGAATGTTAACAGAAGCTATACACACTCCATTCATGAGTGATAGAGCACTATCTATTGATAATGCACAATATATATTCCATACAATGAAAGACCTTGGTTCTGAGATCACTTTCAAAAAAGGTGGAATTATGGAAAAAAGAGTTGATGAAGTTCTAGGAAAAGCTGCTGATCTATTATCTGTAATAGAAAAAGAAGGTTTATTCAGTACTTTAGAGCAAGGTAAATTTGCAGGTATTAAGAGACCTCTAAACGGAGGAAAAGGATTAGATGGAGTTGTTGAGAAGGAAGCTAACTACTTCAACCCATTTATAGATTTAATGTTAGGAGGAGACAGATAATGAGTGGTGGATTATATTCAACAGAAGTTAGAGATTACGATACTAATTTAGATCTAACTAAACTTAAACCTTACGGAGATACTATGAACGATGGAAAGGTTCAAGTGAGTCTTACTTTACCAGTTAAAGATGATGAAAGAGGAATAGAAGCTGCTATTCAACTTGCAAAATCAATGGGACTTAAAGATCCAAACGTTGCTCATCACGGAGCGTTAGATAAAGAGTTCACATTCTATGTAGTATATGGTTCATTAACTCATACTGTTAACTATGATGAGATCCATGTTCAAACTGTAGAAGTAGATACTATGTCTATGTCAGAAGTTGGAGAATACATTGAAGAACACATCGGAAGAGATGTAGTTATCATAGGAGCTTCAACAGGAACAGATGCTCACACAGTTGGAATCGATGCTATCATGAACATGAAAGGTTTCGCTGGTCACTATGGTCTTGAAAGATACAAAGGTATCGAAGCTTACAACCTAGGAAGCCAAGTAGAAAATGAAGAGTTCGTTAAGAAAGCTATCGAGCTAAAAGCTGACGTTCTTCTAGTATCTCAAACAGTTACACAAAAGGATGTACACATCCAAAATCTTACTAACCTTGTAGAGTTATTAGAGGCAGAAGGTTTAAGAGATAAAGTTGTATTAATCTGTGGTGGTCCAAGAATAACTCACGAACTTGCTAAAGAATTAGGATATGATGCAGGATTCGGACCAGGAAAATATGCAGATGACGTTGCTAGCTTTGCAGTAACTGAAATAGTTGAAAGAAAGTTAGTTTAATTTAAAAAGTTTAATGTTTAAAAGTCTAGTTTAATGTTTATATATATTTAGTTTATAGGGATAAAAAACTAAAAGGGTTACGTGAAATAAAATTATAGGGTATATAAGTAGAATGAAGAAATTCATTCTACTTTTTTTATATTGTACCCATACAGATAATACGAAATAACTAAATTTAAGAAATTGTATTGATTTAATATGATATTTATGGAATAATTGTATTGTAAATATAAAATATATAGATACAAAATATAGATACAATTTTGTGCTATACTGTAGGGGGAAATAAAAATGAATACAAGATCGGATTTAAACAAAAACCTAGCAGAGATGTTAAAGGGTGGAGTAATAATGGATGTAGTTAATGCTGAGGAAGCTATAATTGCAGAGAAAGCAGGAGCTGTTGCGGTAATGGCTTTGGAACGTGTGCCTTCTGACATTAGAAAACAAGGTGGAGTTGCTAGAATGTCAGATCCTAAGATGATAAAAGAAATTCAAGAGTCGGTATCTATTCCAGTAATGGCAAAGGTAAGGATAGGTCATTTTGTAGAGGCGCAAATATTAGAAGCCATTAAGATTGATTATATAGATGAAAGTGAAGTATTAACTCCAGCAGATGATTTATTTCACATAGATAAAAAAGGATTTAATGTACCTTTCGTATGTGGAGCTAGAAACCTAGGAGAAGCACTAAGAAGAATAGGTGAGGGAGCTTCTATGATAAGAACTAAAGGAGAAGCTGGAACTGGAGATGTTGTAGAAGCTGTAAGACATATGAGAACTATGATGAGTGAAATAAGGAAAGTACAAAACACGCCGAAGGAAGAGCTTATGACTATAGCTAAAGAAATGGGTGCACCATATGATTTAATAGTTTATGTTCACAACCATGGAAGACTACCAGTAGTTAACTTTGCTGCCGGTGGAGTAGCTACCCCAGCTGATGCAGCTTTAATGATGCAACTTGGAAGTGATGGAGTTTTCGTTGGTTCTGGTATATTTAAATCAGCAGATCCAGAAAAAAGAGCTAAGGCTATAGTTCATGCTGTAGCAAACTATAATAATCCTGAAATCTTATCACAAGTTTCTGAGAACTTAGGAGAACCTATGGACAGTATAAATACTAAGGATCTACCAGATGGTAAATTATATGCATCAAGAGGATGGTAGCATCATGATAACTATAGGTGTACTAGATTTACAAGGAGCTGTAATAGAACATGTAAATAAGATTAATAATATAAGTGGAGCCACAGCATTAAGAGTGAAGAATTTGAAGGATCTAGAGGATATAGATGGCCTTATAATTCCTGGAGGAGAAAGTACTACTATAGGAAAACTATTAAGGGATTTTCAGATGATATCTCCACTAAAAAGCAAAATCGAAAGTGGTATGCCAGTATGGGGAACCTGTGCAGGTATGATAATTCTCGCTAAATCCATTCTAGGAAGTGATTGCAACCATTTAGGTGTTATGGGTATAGAGGTAAGAAGAAATGCCTATGGCTCTCAATTAGACAGCTTTATAACGGATGAAATAGTGGAAGGTGTCAGTGAGGGAAAAATACCTCTAGTATTCATAAGAGCTCCTTATGTTGAAAAGGTACATGAAGGGGTAAAGGTACTATGTAAAGTAGATGAAAAGATCATAGCATGCAGAGAGAATAATATGCTAGCAACATCATTTCATCCGGAGCTAACAAAGGACTTATCTATGCATAAGTATTTTTACAACATGTGCAAAGATAGATCAAAATAAATAATGAGCTTTTGCGGAATAAATCATTAATCTTATATAAAATGCTGAGGATGTACTTTAATAATATAAGTGCATCTTCAGCATTTATTTAGTTTAATTTATTTTGAAAGAATTCCTAAGCTAGTTCTTCCCATTGCTCATATAGGCTTTGAAGTTCTTCTTCAGTTTTTTGTATTTCTTTATTTATTTCTATGCTTTTTTCAGGGTTTGAATAGACTTCTTCAAGGCATAGCTGCCCTTGAAGCCCTTCAAGAGATTCCTCTGTAGCTGCTATTTTATTTTCAATGTTTTTAAGCATATTAGCTTTTTCTTTTTCAGCTTTTTCAGCTTCGCGTTTTTTCTTTTTATCTAGTTTTAACTGAGTCTTAGTAATGCCAGAACCTTCCTCTATGTCCTCAAACCTTAAAGGGTTTTTCTTTTTCTCTATGTAATAGGAATAGTTGCCTAAGTATTCTTTCACTCCATCCTCGTTAAGCTCAAAGATTTTATTTATAATTTTATTTAAGAAGTATCTATCATGGGATATGAGAATTATTGTACCATCATAGTTTAAGATTGCATCTTCTAAGGCCTCACGAGAGATAATATCTAAGTGGTTTGTGGGTTCATCTAGAAGAAGAAAATTAGCTTTAGAAAGCATTAGTTTTAGTAAATTAATTCTACATTTCTCTCCACCACTAAGAGTAGATATGGACTTAAATACGTCATCCCCTGTAAATAAGAAGGCTGCAAGAGCCGATCGTATCTCCGTGGTAGTCATATGAGGAAAATCATCCCATACCTCATCTAAAATAGTTTTATTAAAGTTTAAATTAGATTGCTCTTGATCGTAATATCCAACAAATACGTTTTTACCTAACACCTTAATCCCATTATCTGAAGATATTTTATCCATGATTATTCTAAATAAAGTAGTTTTACCACGACCATTTTCACCTATAAGAGCAATTTTCTCTTCACGTTTAATATCCATATTTAAACCTTCAAATAAAAGTTTTTCGCCAAAACTTTTACTTAAATTTTCTATATAAAGAACATCATTACCACTTTTTATTTGTGTTTCAAACTTTATTTTTGAAGCCTTAGACTCTTTAATAGGTGCTTCTATTCTTTCTATCTTATCTAAGGCTTTTTGACGACTTTCAGCAGCTCTTATACTTTTTTCACGATTAAAGGACTTATACTTAGTTATGATTTCTTCTTGTCTTTTAATCTCTGCTTGTTGAAGGTCGTAAGCCTTCTGCATCACTTCTTTATTTTTCTCTTTAAGGTCGATAAAGGCTGTATAATTTCCGTTATAGCACTGTGCAGTTCCACCTATGAGTTCTATGGTTTTGTTAGTGATAGCATCCAAGAAGAATCTATCGTGGGAAATTACTATAATTGTGCCTTTAACTTCTTTAAGATAGTTCTCTAACCATTCTATTGCATCAAGGTCAAGATGGTTTGTAGGTTCATCTAGAAGCAAGATTTCAGGTTTTCTAAGAAGGAGCTTACATAAAGCAACTCTAGTCTTTTGACCACCGCTTAATATAGATATGGACTTATCAAAATCAACTTCTGTAAAGCCTAGTCCTTTAAGTACACGACTAATTTCACCTTTGTAAGTGTACCCACCACGATTTTCGTAAACCTCTGTTAAAGTAGTATAATCACGTATAATCTTATTGTGGTATTCTTCTTTAGCAGCATCATAAGGTTCCTTCATCTTCTCTTCTAAATTGTGTAATCTTTCCTCCATATCTATTAG
The DNA here is from genome assembly GCF_002477055.1 of Clostridium sp. UBA7503. Classification (NCBI taxonomy): domain Bacteria; kingdom Bacillati; phylum Bacillota; class Clostridia; order Eubacteriales; family Clostridiaceae; genus Clostridium; species Clostridium sp. UBA7503. Next base: position 56,150 of record NZ_DLNT01000038.1, on the reverse strand, counting down.
TGACTTAAATACAGAAAGAAGTTCAGTATATATGGTATTATCTGAATCTAGAGAAAGGTTTTGAGAAAGATATCCAAGTTCCTTTGATTTATCTATAAATAGCTCACCACTATCATATTCCATTTGATTGGTTAAAATTTTAAATAGGGTTGATTTACCTGCACCATTAGCACCTATTAAGCCTATTTTTTCACCTTCATTTACATTAAAGGTAATATCTTTTAAAATCATATCTATTCCGAAGTATTTACTTATATTTTTACAACTTAAAACTATCATTTATTTCACCGTCCTACTAGCATTTTATCATGAAAGTTAGAAATTTAAAATAATTTGTATAGTACAGTGTAGGAATGGGTATTGTGAGTAATATGAAACATTGTTATATATAATACAATGAAAAGTAAAATTGGTATAGAAATTAAGTTTATTAAATTTATAGATTATTTATGATAAAAAGTTAAAAAAATTTATAATTTATATATACAATAAAGTGTTTTAAATGTACAATATAGCATTATAGTTTATTTATTTGATAAAAAAAATGTATAACAAATCCGTAATGATATAGTATAATATCTATATGAATAAAATCTCAGTTAAATATGAGATTATAACAGTTATTTTAGATAATATTTTCAATAGAAGATTATAATATGAAAAAGTATGGAAGTGAAAGTGAAAAATATATAAAGAATATAAATAAGGAGTTGATAAGAGGTGGAGAAGAAAAGAAGCATTTCTATGGCTGTAATAAAAAGGCTACCTAAATACTACAGATATTTGCGCGAATTAGATAAAAATGAAGTTGATAGAATATCATCTAAAGAACTAAGTGAAAGAATTGGGTTTACAGCTTCACAAATAAGACAAGATTTAAATTGTTTTGGAGATTTTGGTCAGCAGGGGTATGGATATAATGTTAAGGAATTATTATATCAAATCTCTGTTATATTAGGCCTTAATAAAGAGTATAATACTGTAATAATTGGAGCAGGAAATATAGGTCAAGCAATTGCCAATTATACAACCTTTGATAAGATGGCATTTAATCTTAAAGGTATTTTTGATGTAAATGTAAAACTTATTGGGCTTAAAATAAGAGATATAGAAATTAAAGATATGGATGAATTAGATAGTTTCTTACAGAGAGAAAAGATTAACATAGCCATAATTTGTGTTCCTAAAAATAGAGCTCAAGGGGTAGCAGATGTGGTAATAAAGAATGGCGTAAAGGGAATATGGAATTTTGCACCTATAGATCTAAAGGTTAACGAAGATGTTATTGTAGAGAATGTACATCTTAATGAGAGTTTAATGACTTTAAGTTACTTATTAAATGAGTGTGAAAAAGAAGAAGAATTCCTATAATGCTAAAAAAAGACAATACAAATTTCTTAAAATTTGTATTGTCAGGAATTTTTTGAATTTAATTATATGAATTAAGTAAAAAGATTCATTAAAAACATAAATAAAATATAAATTAGGTTGAAAAAGAATTATAAACAGTCTATAATAGTGATTAAGGTATTAGAACCTTGATCACTATTTTGTTAAATTAATAACGATTTATGGCGGCTAACACCTGAAAAATTGCATGGGGGATTTTAAAAATGGATTATAAGAACATAGTCTTGGAAAAAGAAGGAAATGTGGCTTTAGTTAAACTAAACAGACCAAAAGCATTAAATGCTTTAAACACAGAAACTTTAAAAGAAATTGATTGTGTTATCCAAGAAATTTCTGGGGATAAAGAAATTTATGCAGTTATTCTTACAGGAGAAGGTAAAGCTTTCGTTGCTGGAGCTGATATTTCAGAAATGAAAGAAATGAATGCTATAGAAGGTAAAGAATTTGGTATTCTTGGGAATGGGGTTTTTAGAAAAATTGAAAAACTTGAAAAACCTGTTATAGCTGCAGTTAATGGTTTTGCATTAGGTGGTGGATGTGAACTTGCAATGGCTTGTGATATTAGAATTGCATCAGTTAAAGCTAAGTTTGCACAACCAGAAGCAGGGCTTGGAATAACTCCTGGGTTTGGCGGAACTCAAAGGTTATCAAGACTTGTAGGTGAAGGAATTGCAAAAGAATTAATTTACACTTGTGACATGATTAATGCTGAAGAAGCTTTAAGGATTGGATTAGTAAACAAGGTAGTAGAACCTGAAACACTTTTAGATGAAGCAAAAGCTATGGCTAATAAAATAGCTAAGAATGCTCCTATAGCTATAAGCCAATGTAAAGCTGCTATCAATAGAGGCTTGCAAATGGATATTGATAGTGCAGTATTATATGAAGCTGAGGCATTTGGAATGTGTTTTGCTACTGAAGACCAAAAAGAAGGTATGACAGCTTTTGTTGAAAAGAGAGACAAGAATTTTAAGAATAGATAATCGAAATAGATAATCGTATAAGTAGGAGGTATTATAATGAATTTTTCATTAACTAAGGAACAAGAACTTGTAAAGCAAATGGTAAGGGAGTTTGCTATTAATGAAGTAAAACCTATAGCAGCTGAAATAGATGTTACAGAAAGATTCCCAATGGAAAACGTAGAGCAAATGGCTAGATACAACATGTTAGGAATTCCATTCCCAACTGAATTCGGTGGAGCAGGTGGAGACAACGTATCTTATGCTATGACTGTAGAAGAACTTTCTAAAGTTTGCGGAACTACAGGAGTTATAGTTTCTGCACACACTTCTTTATGTGGAGCACCAATATATCAATTTGGTACTCAAGAGCAAAAAGAAAAATATTTAACACCACTTGCAAAAGGTGAAAAACTAGGTGCATTTGGTCTTACTGAGCCAAACGCAGGTACTGACGCTGCTGGACAACAAACAACAGCTGTACTTGAAGGAGATCACTACGTATTAAATGGTTCAAAAATATTCATCACTAACGGTGGAGTTGCTGATATATTCGTAGTATTTGCAATGACTGATAAATCAAAAGGAACTAGAGGAATATCTGCATTCATAGTTGAAAAGGATTTCCCTGGATTCTCAATAGGAAAAGTTGAAGAGAAGTTAGGAATAAGAGCATCATCTACTACTGAATTAGTATTTGAAAACTGCATAGTTCCAAAAGAAAACTTACTTGGAAAAGAAGGAAAAGGATTTTCTGTTGCAATGAAAACTCTTGACGGAGGAAGAATTGGTATAGCAGCTCAAGCTTTAGGACTAGCTCAAGGAGCTTTAGATGAAGCTGTTGCTTACATGAAAGAAAGAAAACAATTCGGAAGATCAATAGCAGCATTCCAAGGACTTCAATGGATGGTTGCTGATATGGATGTTCAAATTGAAGCTGCTAGACTTTTAGTATACAAAGCTGCTTACAAAAAAGATATGGGTATGCCATACTCAGTAGATGCTGCTAGAGCTAAATTATATGCTTCAGAAGTAGCTATGGATGTTACAACTAAGGCTGTTCAATTATTTGGTGGATATGGATACACTAAAGAATATCCAGTTGAAAGAATGATGAGAGATGCTAAGATAACTGAAATCTACGAAGGAACTTCTCAAGTTCAAAGAATGGTTATCGCAGGAAGCATATTGAAATAGGAGGTAGTGAAAGATGAAAATAGTTGTTTGTGTAAAACAAGTACCAGATACAAATGAAGTTAAAATAGATCCAAAAACAGGAACTCTTATAAGAGATGGTGTTCCTTCAATAATAAACCCAGATGACAAGAATGCTTTAGAAGGAGCATTACAATTAAAAGATACTTACGGTGGACACGTAACTGTTATAACAATGGGACCTCCACAAGCAAAAGTAGCTTTAGAAGAAGCATTAGCAATGGGAGCAGACGAAGCTATACTAGTTACAGATAGAGCTTTTGCTGGAGCTGATACATTAGCTACATCTCACGCTTTAGCTGCAGCTATTAAAAACTTAGATTATGATATAATATTCGCTGGAAGACAAGCGATTGATGGAGATACTGCACAAGTTGGACCAGAAATTGCTGAACACTTAGGAATGCCTCAAATAACTTATGTTGAAGCAGTTAGCCAAGAAAAAGAAGGCGTATTAAACGTAAGAAGAGCTTGGGAAGATGGATATGAAAATATCAGAGTTAATACTCCAGTTCTATTAACTGCAATCGAAACTTTAAATGTGCCAAGATATATGAACATTAAAAACATATTCTCAATGGCTAAAGAAAAAGAAGTTAAAGTATGGACTGTAGCAGACATTAACGTTGATGTTAACCTACTTGGTCTTAAAGGATCACCTACAAAGGTTAAAAAATCAATGACTAAAGAAGCTAAAGGACAAGGTGAAATATTTGAAGTATCACCAAAAGAAGCAGCTTCAATTGCGCTTTCAAAACTAAAAGAAAAACACTTCATCTAAGATATAGTTAAGGAGGAAATTACCATGAATATAGCAGATTATAAAGGTGTATGGGTCTTTGCAGAGCAAAGAGACGGAGAATTACAAAAGGTTGCTTTAGAATTATTAGGAAAAGGAAGAGAAATAGCTGACAAGTTAGGAGTAGAACTTACAGCATTATTACTTGGACATAAAAATATAGAAGAAATGACTAAAGAATTAGGAGCTTTTGGAGCAGATAAAGTATTAGTATGCGACAATGAGTTACTAACTCACTATTCAACTGATGGATATACAAAAGTTATAAACGAAGTTGTAAACGCTAAAAAACCAGAAATCCTATTCATTGGAGCTAGCTTCATTGGAAGAGATTTAGGACCAAGAGTTGCAGGAAGACTTTCAACAGGTCTTACAGCTGACTGTACATCACTTGATGTAGATCCAGAAAATAACAACTTATTAATGACAAGACCAGCTTTCGGTGGAAACCTAATGGCTACAATCGTTTGTGGAGATCATAGACCACAAATGTCTACAGTAAGACCTGGAGTTTTCGAAAAGTTAGCTAAAGATGAAAACAGAGCTTTCCAAGTTGAGAAATTTGACGTTGAATTAGCAGCTTCTGATATAAGAACAGAAACTATGGAAGTTGTTAAATCAGTAAAAGAAATGGTAGACATTACTGAAGCTGATATCGTAGTTTCAGGAGGAAGAGGAGTTGGTTGTAAAGAAAACTTCGATTTACTTCAAGAACTTGCAGACGTAATGGGAGGAACTTTAGCTGGATCAAGAGCAGCTGTTGATAATGGCTGGGTAGAAAAAGCAGTTCAAGTAGGACAAACAGGAAAAACTGTAAGACCTACTATATATATAGCTTGCGGAATTTCTGGAGCAATCCAACACTTAGCTGGAATGCAAGATTCTAACTATATCATAGCTATTAACAAGGATTCAGATGCTCCAATCATGAAAGCTGCTGACGTAGCTTTAGTAGGAGACTTTGCTAAAGTTATTCCAGAAATGATAGCTCAATATAAAGAGATGAACAAATAGTAAATTTATAAGACTTTAGATTAATTGAATTTTATAGTACACTAATTAACATAAGATGAGGGGATATACGGAGATGTATATACCCCTCATTTGTTAAATATTGAATAATAGTCTTATTTCGTTGAAAATTGTATACATATATTTATATTTATTGAGTTATTTTTGATAAATATAAATATAAATATATAAAAATGTGGTAATATAGATTTGTAATAGTCTATAATCCATAATACAAAATTATGTTAGGAGTGTTTAATATGAAAAAGATATGTGTTTTAGGCGCAGGTACAATGGGATCAGGAATAGCTCAAGCTTTTGCCGCTAAAGGATATGAGGTAATAGTTAGAGATATAAAGGATGAATTCGTACAAAAAGGTCTTGGAATGATAGAAAAAAATATTAAAAAACTTGCTACAAAAGGTAAAATAACAGAAGAACAAGCAGAAGAAATTCTATCAAGAGTTAGTGGAACTACAGAATTAAGTTTATTAGATGATGTAGATTTAATAATAGAAGCTGCAGTAGAAAACATGGAAATCAAAAAACAAATATTCAGGGAATTAGATGAAATCTGTAAACCAGAAGCAATCCTGGCTACAAATACATCTTCACTTTCTATAACTGAAATTGCTACTGCTACAAAGAGAGTTGATAAAGTTATAGGACTTCACTTCTTTAACCCAGCTCCAGTGATGAAACTTGTAGAAATCATAAAAGGAATGGGAACATCACAAGAAACATATGATGCAATGCATGAATTAGTTATTAATATATCTAAGGAGCCAGTTCAAGTAGAAGAAGCTCCAGGATTTGTAGTAAACAGAATTTTAGTACCTATGATAAATGAAGCTGTTTGCATCTTTGCAGAAGGTATTGCAAGTGCTGCAGATATAGATAAAGCTATGATGCTTGGAGCAAATCATCCAATGGGACCTCTTGCGTTAGGTGACTTAATTGGACTAGATGTTTGCTTAGCAATCATGGATGTATTATATAAAGAAACTGGAGATTCAAAATACAGAGCACACAGCCTACTTAGAAAATTCGTTAGAGCTGGACAATTAGGAAGAAAAACTGGAAAAGGATTCTTCGATTATAGTAAATAATAATAGAGTAAAAATATTATAATAAAAGAGTAAAGAGTAATTTATCTTTACTCTTTTATTTATGTGAAAATAAATTAAATATAATTAAAAAAATAAAAGATAGATAAAATTATAACAATGAATCGTATAATTTATTGTAGATTTTTAAAAATAAAAAGAGTATAGTTTAAAAGGAATCATTAGAAGTTTGAAAAAATAACTGTAATTAAAGAAGATGTTTATAAAAAAATGGATTTATTTGCTTGAAAATTTATAATATTTAATTTACTATATGGTTGACTATAATTAAATAAAATTATAAAATATAAGTGTAACCGACACAATGTATATTCATGTAAAGGATTTAAGTCGTATTATTTAAGGATATATGGAGATTTAAGTTAGTTTATTGGACAAGTGTAATGTGGTAAAGAATCCTATCATTATTGCGCTGTTTATTTTTGCGTTTGTAACCACTATGTTAAATAAATATCTAATGTTCATATATAAATTTCAATGAAAATAGTATAATATTATATTTGGCAAAGGATATGAATTAAAATGGTGAAATATTAAATTCATATAAAAACAAAATATGTTTAAAATACGGAGGAAAGTACTATGTATAAAATTGTTGAAAAGAAAATTTTGGCACCTTCAATATTTATGATGAAGATTTTAGCACCAAGAGTAGCTAAATCAGCTCGTCCAGGTCAATTCATTATAATAAGAATGGATGAAAAGGGTGAGAGAGTACCTTTAACAGTATGTGACACAGATGTAGAAAATGGAACAGTATCAATAGTTGTACAAACAATTGGATGTACTACAAAAGCTATGGAACAATATGAAGAAGGGGATTCTTTCTTTGACTTTGTTGGACCTTTAGGAATGCCTTCTGAGCTTTTAGAAGAAGACAAAGATAAGCTAAAAAATGAAAAAATAATGTTTATATCAGGTGGAGTTGGAGCTGCACCAGTATATCCTCAAGTAAAATGGTTACATGAAAATGGAATTAAAGCTGACGTAATCATGGGATTTAAAAATAAAGAAATGGTTATTTTAGAAGAAGATATGAAAAATGTTGCAGACAATGTTTATATAGCAACTGATGATGGTAGCTATGGATTTAAAGGAATGGTTACTAATAGATTAAAATCTTTGGTTGAAGAAGGCAATAAATACGATACAGTAATTGCTATAGGACCAATGATAATGATGAAATTTGTATGTAAATTAACAGAAGAATTGGGAATAAAAACAATAGTTAGTATGAACCCAATCATGGTTGATGGAACAGGTATGTGTGGTGCTTGTAGAATAACTGTTGATGGAGAAACTAAATTTGCTTGTGTTGATGGACCAGAATTTGATGGACATAAAGTAAACTTCGATGAAGCATTAAAAAGAACAACTATGTATAAGACAGAAGAAATACAAAAGGATTCTATACAAAAAGGATGCAAAGTAGGAGGAAATAACTAATGGATAGAATGAAAAGAACTCCAATACAAGAACAAAATCCAAAGGTAAGAGCAACTAACTTTCAAGAAGTTTGTCTTGGTTACACTGAAGAAGAAGCAGTTCAAGAAGCTTCAAGATGTTTAAATTGTAAAAATAAACCTTGTGTATCTAAATGTCCAGTTGCAATAGATATACCAGAGTTTATTCATCACGTAAAAGAAAGAGAATTTGAAAAGGCTGCAAAGTCTTTAGATAGATATACAGCACTTCCAGCAGTATGTGGAAGAGTTTGTCCTCAAGAATTACAATGTGAAAGCAAATGTGTTCTTGGAATAAAAGGTGAGGCAGTAGCTATAGGTAAATTAGAAAGATTTGTAGCTGACTGGTCAAGAAATAATAATGTAGATTTAACTCAAGAAATTCAAAAGAAAGATAAGAGAGTTGCTGTAATTGGATCAGGTCCATCAGGAATAACTTGTGCAGGGGAGCTTGCAAAAATGGGTTATGATGTAACTGTATTTGAAGCTTTACATGAGCCAGGTGGAGTTTTACTTTATGGAATTCCTGAGTTTAGATTACCAAAGGATACCGTTGTTAAACATGAAGTAAACAACCTAAGAAAATTAGGAGTTAAAATAGAAACAAATGTAGTTGTTGGTAGAACAGTTACAATAGATGAATTAATGAATGATGAGAAGTTTGATGCTGTATTTATAGGATCAGGAGCAGGACTTCCTAAGTTTATGGGAATTCCAGGAGAAAACTTAAATGGAGTATTCTCAGCAAATGAATTCTTAACTAGAAATAACTTAATGAAAGCATTTAAAGATGAATATGCTACTCCGATTAAGTCTGGTAAGTGTGTTGCGGTAGTTGGTGGTGGTAACGTTGCTATGGATGCTGCTAGAACAGCTTTAAGACTAGGTTCAGAAACACATATAGTTTATAGAAGAAGTGAAGCTGAACTTCCAGCTAGAGTAGAAGAAGTACATCACGCTAAAGAAGAAGGAGTTATCCTTGATTTATTAGTTAATCCTACAGAAATCCTTGGGGATGAAAATGGTTGGGTTAAAGGAATGAAATGTGTAAGGATGGAACTTGGAGAGCCAGATGCATCTGGAAGAAGAAGACCACAAGTAATAGAAGGTTCTGAGTTTACATTAGACTGTGATACTGTTATTATGTCATTAGGAACTTCACCAAACCCATTAATTCCAGCTACAACTAAAGGCTTAGAAACTAATAAATATAAATGCATAGTTGCAGAGGAAGAAACAGGACTTACCTCTAAAGAAAAAGTATATGCTGGTGGAGATGCTGTAACAGGAGCAGCTACGGTTATACTTGCTATGGAAGCTGGTAAAAAAGCTGCTAAAGCTATTGATGAGCAATTAAGTAAATAAGACATCTTCAAAAAATCAAGCCATATTTTAAAGTTATGTGAAATTCTTTAAAATATGGCTTTTTTATATGATAAATATAGTATAATGAAACTGAAAACTAGTAGGTTTCTAATACATTTAAAGAAATTTTTTAGTCATAGATTTATAACTAAAAATATAATAAATAGAGTTCTTAGCTTCTCTGAAGGTTAGAACTAATTAATAGGAAAGTAGGGTGCATAAATATGTTATTAGATGTAGTAAAAAAATATTATGGAGAAGAATATGATTTAAACTGTGCAGAGACTATGCTATATGCTGCTAATGAAGAATATGGTTTAAACTTAAGTAAGGAAACTTTTAAAACTATGGCTGCTTTCGGTGGGGGAATGGGTGTAGAATCAACTTGTGGGGTTATTACAGGAGCAATCTCTGTTCTAGGTATTTTATTTACAAAGGAAAGAGCTCATGAAAGTGATTATGTAAAAAACCTTACTCAAGAATTCATTAAAACCTTTAATAAAGAATGTAATTCATTAAACTGTGATAAATTAAAGGAATTATATAGAAATGATGAAATAAAATGTCTTAATATAGTAGAAAAAGGTGCAGTTATATTAGACAACATAGTAGCTAGAGAGAGAAATAAATATTAAGTGAGAATAATTTTAAAACTTAGTGCTGAGAATATCCTTAGCACTATTTTTAAACTAGCATCCCATAAGTGATATTTCAAGGAGGTTGATATGGATGGACTTTAAAGAAGCTATTGAAGAAAGTGGAAAAGTTATATTAAAGGATGTAAAGAATTTTGAACTTCCCCATATTTTCGATTGCGGACAATGTTTTAGATGGAACAGACAAGATAATAATAATTATATAGGTGTAGCATTCGGAAAAGTTATTGAAATTGAAAAAAAACATAATGATATAATTATATATAATACGGATTTAAAGGATTTTAATGATATATGGATAAATTACTTTGATTTAGAAAGGGATTATTCAGCTATAAAAGAAGAATTTGAGAAGGATGAACTTTTAAAAAAAGCAGTAGAATTTGGTGTAGGAATAAGAATACTACAGCAAGATACCTTTGAAATGCTAATATCTTTTATTATATCTGCAAATAATAGAATTCCTATGATAAAAAGAGCTATAGAGAATATAAGTAAAGCATTTGGCAAATCTATAAAGTACAAGGGAAATACATATTATGCTTTTCCAACCTTAGAGGAGTTTAGAAGAGCTACAGTAGAAGATATAGAAGCTTTAGGCGTTGGATTTAGGGCTAAGTATATATATAAGGCACTAGAAGATTTGAGTAGTGGCACCTATGATTTAAATGCAATAAAACAATGTGATGATGATGGATGTCATGAGGGTCTTAAAAATTTTAATGGAGTAGGGCCTAAGGTAGCAGATTGTATAATGCTATTTTCTATGGGGAAATACTCTGCATTCCCAGTGGATGTATGGGTGAAAAGAGCAATGCAATTCTTTTATGTGGCACCAGATGTATCATTGCCTAAAATAAGGCAGTTTGCAAGAGAGAAGTTTGGTAGTTTATCTGGATTTGCACAACAGTATTTATTTTATTATGCAAGAGAAAACAATATAAAAATAGATTAAATTAGAAATATGTTGATATATAGAACATAAACTAAGGGTATACAAGGTGGGAAAGGTATGGAGAATAAAAATAAGATAAAAAAGTATGTAATAAATGGAGTAATATGGACTATAGTTATAGTAGTGTTACTAATAGCCTATTGGGAATTTTCCAAGAAATTCACTGTATTTAGAGATCCTGAAGAATTAAAAAAATTAATACTATCCTTTGGTAGTTATAGTATAATTGCATTTGTAGTTCTACAAATGATACAAGTAATAATATTCTTTATACCAGGAGAAGTTGTTCAAGTAGCAGGGGGATACATATTTGGACCTTTAGTAGGAGGAATTGCTTCCGCTATAGGGATAATTCTTGGAAGTATAGTTGCTTATTTTATAGCCAAATTATTTGGAAAAAAATATATAAATAAGCTTATTGAAAAAAATAATTTAACTAAGATAAAGAGGATATTAGATGCTGGAAGTAATAATATAGTTATCTTTGTAATATACTTTATACCTGGAATACCTAAAGATATATTAGTTTATGTAGCTGGTATATCCAATGTAACTCTAAGTGATTTTATATTGTATTCTTCTGCGGGGAGATTACCATGGATAATCACATCTGCCATGTTTGGTCACGGTATACATAGTGGAGACTATGTATCTATGATAATTATAGGGGTAGTATCAGGAGTCTTATTTTTAGTCGGAATACTTAAAGGACATAGCATTATAGACTTTTTCCATAGAGCGTTAAAGCATAAAGGAAAAAATAAGAGAAAATAAGAGAAAATATTACCATGAGTGAGATATTTTAATATATTCGCTTATTTTACCAGGTTCTATTAAAATAAAAGATTTGCTTATAAAATAATAATTATATATTATTATATTGTAGTTAGCACTCAATAGTTCTGAGTGCTAATAAATAAAGATAAATAAAAAAATTATATAAATAATTAACATTAGGAGGGTTTTTTATGAATATCAGACCATTAGGCGACAGAGTTGTAATCAAAAGATTAGAATCTGAGGAAATAACTAAAGGGGGAATAGTTCTAGCAGGTACTGCAAAAGAAAAACCACAAGAGGCAGAAGTCGTTGCAGTAGGTCCGGGAACTTATTCTCATGGAAGAGAAATTAAGATGGAAGTGAAGATAGGAGATAAAATATTATTTTCTAAATTTGCAGGCACAGAAGTTAAATTACAAGGACAAGAATATATAATATTAAAGCAAGAAGAGATATTAGCAATATTAGAATAAATAATATATCTTAATAATTGTAAAGAAAAATAATTTTAATGATAAGCTAAGAAATTCACATATCATAGGAGGTAAATGAATATGGCTAAAAGTATTTTATTCGGAGAAGAATCAAGAAGAGCTATGCAAAGAGGTGTAGACGTACTTGCAGATACAGTTAAGGTAACTTTAGGACCAAAGGGAAGAAACGTTATATTAGATAAAAAATTTGGTTCACCACTTATAACAAATGATGGTGTTACAATAGCTAGAGAAATAGAACTTGAAGATGCATATGAGAATATGGGAGCACAGCTTGTAAAAGAAGTTGCAAACAAAACAAACGATGTAGCTGGAGACGGAACTACAACTGCTACAGTACTTGCTCAAGCTATCATAAGAGAAGGACTTAAGAATGTAACAGCTGGTTCAAACCCAATGTTACTTAGAAATGGTATAAGAATGGCTGTAGATACAGCAGTTGAAGAAATAAAAAAATACTCTAGACAAGTAGATGGAAAAGAAGACATAGCAAGAGTTGCAGCTATATCAGCAGCAGACGAGGAAGTTGGGGCTCTAATAGCTACAGCAATGGATAAAGTAGGTAACGAAGGTGTTATCGCTGTAGAAGAGTCTAAAACAATGGGAACTGAACTTGATGTTGTTGAAGGTATGCAATTTGATAGAGGATATTTAAGTGCATATATGGTAACTGACACAGATAAGATGGAATCTGTACTTGATAATCCGTACATTTTAATAACTGATAAGAAAATATCTAACATCCAAGAATTACTTCCAATTCTTGAGCAAATAGTACAACAAGGTAAAAAACTTTTAATAATTGCTGAAGATGTTGAAGGTGAAGCAATAGCTACTTTAGTAGTTAATAAATTAAGAGGAACATTTACATGTGTTGCTGTTAAAGCTCCAGGCTTTGGTGATAGAAGAAAAGAAATGCTTGAAGATATAGCAATACTTACAGGTGGTACAGTAATTTCAGAAGAATTAGGACATGACATTAAAGATGCAACTATTGAAATGTTAGGAAGAGCTGATAGTGTTAAAGTTACTAAAGAAAATACTGTTATCGTAAATGGAAAAGGTGCAAAAGAAAATATAGCATCTAGAGTAAATCAAATTAAAAAACAAATGGAAGATACAACTTCTGAATTTGATAAAGAAAAATTAAATGAAAGACTTGCAAAGCTTGCTGGTGGAGTTGCAGTAATCAAAGTTGGTGCTGCTACTGAAACAGAATTAAAAGAAAAGAAATTAAGAATTGAAGATGCTCTTGCTGCTACAAAAGCTGCAGTTGAAGAAGGTATCGTTGCAGGTGGTGGAACTGTTTATATCAATGCAATAGAAGCAGTTACTAAGCTAACTTCAGAGGTTTCAGAAATTCAAGTAGGTATTAACATTGTAAGAAGAGCTCTTGAAGAACCACTAAGACAAATAGCTACAAATGCTGGTGCTGAAGCTTCAGTAGTAGTTGAAAGAGTTAGAAGTTCAGCTACAGAAATAGGTTATGATGCATTAAATGCTGAATATGTAGATATGATTAAAGCTGGAATAGTTGATCCAACTAAGGTTACAAGAAGCGCACTTCAAAATGCTGCATCTGTAGCATCAACATTCTTAACAACAGAAGCTGCTGTTGTTGATATTCCAGATAAAAACCCAGCTCCAATGCCAGGTGCACCAGGAATGGGAATGGACGGAATGTACTAAAATTAAATATTAAGTAAAATTAAGACCTTCATGATGCTTTCGTGGAGGCCTTTTTTTTACAGAAAAACATTAAATACACTAGATTCTAAGAATAAATGTAATAAAATAACACATACCAAAGAAAATATATAGAAATATAATACATAATATAGTATAATATGTTTAACGTTTCTAAATTTATACAATGATAAAACAAATTTATATAAATTTAAAATTAGTTTGTGTAAAAAGAAACTATGTTTAGATACAGTGATGCAACTTTTTTATTTGGGTACCTTGAAAGTTGTTGAGTTAATGGTACAACCGGCTAAATTATTTATTTAGTCGGTTTTTTTGATGCATTTTATATACACATATGTAAGAATATAGTATAATAGTTTTTAAATAGAAATAAATGTAAAAGGATAATAAATTATGGGTTTTATAGTATTTTTATATGGGATAGTAATAGGAAGTTTTTTAAATGTATGTATTTATAGAATACCTAATAATCAGTCGTTAATTAGTCCGCCTTCCCATTGTGGAAATTGTGATACTAGATTGAAATGGAAGGATTTATTACCAATAGTAAGTTACCTATGGCTTAAGGGTAAATGTAGATACTGTAATTCTGAGATTTCTATGAGATATCCCTTAGTAGAAGGGTTTACAGGAATTTTATTAGTAGGAATATATCTAAGATATGGCATAGGAGTAAGCTTTTTTAAGTATTCCCTTTTAACTCTATTTTTAATAGTCATAGCCCTTATTGATTATGATACTACAGATGTGTATTCTAGTGTAGTTTATAGTGGGATGGCAGTGGGTATAATATTTATCCTTATAGAAACTGTAACGTATCCCAATAGTATAACTAACTATATTATTGGGGGATTAATAGGCCTGGGGATTATTGGTTTAATATATGTTTTAACTGGTGGCATGGGTGTTGGAGATATTGAAATAGCAGTATTATGTGGATTATTTTTAGGGTGGAAATTGGAGATATACTTTTTACTCATATCCTTCATTATAGGAGGAACAATTGCAGTTATGTTAATTGCATCAAAAAAGAAATCAAAGGATGAGTATATTCCTTTAGGACCTAGCTTGGCTATGGGAGCATATATAGTCCTAATCATTGGAGAACAATATATATTAAATTTCATTTAATATAAGGAGTTTTAAGAAATAAAAAGAAGTATAAAACTTTTAGATAAGTACAAATAAATTAATTGTAAAGGTGAGGTGGAGAGAAATGGCAAGGAATACTGTCAGACTAGGTGACTTGCTAGTAAAGGCAAATAAAATTACTAGGTCACAATTATCAGAAGCCTTAGAGATTCAAAAGGTAAAGAGAAAAAAACTAGGAGAATTATTAATCGATGAAGGTATAGTAACAGAGGATATTATTATAGAGGTACTTCAAGAACAGTTAGGTATTGAAAGAGTAACATTAAGTAATATAGATGTAGATTCTAAGGCTGTTAAATTAGTTAACGAAGGCTTATGTAGAAAATATGAATTATTCCCTTTTTATATAGAAGGTGGAGTAATAAAGATAGCGGTATCAGATCCTTTAAATATATTTGCTATGGATGATGTAGCTATAACTACGGGGCTAAGGGTGGAGCCTTATATCTCCACAAAGGATGACATTCATAAGGCTACGGAAAAGTATTATTCAGATAGAAATGTGGAAAGTGCTGTAGAAGAGATAACCAGGTCTAGGATAGTGTTTCATAACAAGACAGAAGATATAGAAAAGATTGATGAAGTTAAAAATGCTCCCACAGTAAAGCTAGTAGATTCTCTACTTAAAAATGCAGTGGAACAAAGAGCTTCAGACATTCATATAGAGCCCTATGAAAAATATATAAGAGTTAGATATAGAATAGATGGTCAGCTAGAAGAAATATCATCCTTAAATATTGATGTACTTCCAGGTATAGTTACTAGAATAAAAATTCTAGCAAATCTTAACATAGCTGAAAAAAGAATTCCTCAGGATGGAAGAATAGTTACTGTGATCAATAATAAAAACATAGACATGCGTGTGTCTATAATACCACTTATCACAGGGGAAAAGGTTGTAATAAGAATATTAGATAGAAGTAACTATAAAATTGGAAAAGATAATCTAGGCATGAGTAGTGAAAATATAAAAAATCTTGAAAATATCATATCTGCACCCCATGGAATAATTTTAGTAACAGGACCTACAGGAAGTGGAAAATCCACCACTCTATATACTATTTTAGTGGAACTTAATGATATTAATAAGAACATAGTTACTGTAGAAGATCCTGTAGAATACTCCATGGATGGAATAAATCAAGTAAATGTAAATAATAAGGTAGGACTTACCTTTGCTACAGGCTTAAGGTCTATATTAAGACAAGATCCAGATGTAGTAATGGTGGGAGAGATGAGAGATAGTGAGACTGCTGAAATTGGCATAAGAGCGGCCATAACAGGTCACCTGGTTCTTAGTACACTACACACAAATGATGCACCATCCTCAGTAATAAGGCTTATAGACATGGGAGTTGAACCTTTCTTAGTTGCCACTGCCATAAAAGGAGTAATAGCTCAAAGGCTAGTTAGAAGAATATGTCCAAGCTGTAAGGAAGCTTATGAGGGTGATGAAGCTGAAAGGAAACTTCTTAACTTAAATAGTGATGATAAAGTAACTCTTCATAGAGGCAAGGGTTGTGCTAGCTGTAATTATACTGGTTATAGTGGCAGACTTGGAGTCTATGAAATAATGAATGTAGATAGAGATATAAAAGATTTAATTATAAAATCTAATAACTCAGAAGAACTAAAGGATGAAGCTGTTAAAAAAGGTATGAAGACTTTATCGGATAGTTGTAGAGAGTTAGTTCTTAAAGGTGAAACCACCATGGAAGAAATGATGAAGATAATATTTATGGATAACTTGTAGAGGAAGGAGAACTAAATTATGTCTAAATATAAATATAAGGCTATTAGCTCTAAGGGTGAAGTTATTCAAGGGGTACATGAATGTAGGAGTAGAGAAGAGGTACTTAATCTTATGGTATCTAGTGGATATTCACCACTGTCCATTGAGGAAGCTATAGGTAGTAAGGAGATTATCCTAGGAAATAGAAATAAGGTTAATAACAAGGATATTTCTATATTTTGTAGACAACTAGCTACCATGATAGAAGCCGGTGTTTCCATAACTAATGCAATAGGTCTTCTAGCAGAACAAATACCTAACAAGAAGCTTAGGGAAGTCCTTGTAAAAGTAGATGAAGATATAAGAAAAGGTGAAGAATTATCTGTAGCCATGGGTAAATACTCTAATGAATTTCCAGACTTGCTTATAAGTATGATTCAAGTTGGAGAACAAAGTGGTACCCTAGATTCCATAATGAATAGGATGGCCACTTACTATGAAAAGCAAACCAAGATGAACGGTAAATTAAAAAATGCCTTAATCTATCCAGGCATATTAGCCACAGTAACAGTGTTTGTAGTGGTATTTATTTTAACCTATATAATGCCAATGTTTATGGATATGTTTGAATCAGCTGGTTCAGACCTTCCAGCCATGACAAAGATAGTACTATCTCTAGGAGATGGCATAAGGCACTACGGTATATTAATAGGTCTTATTATTGTAGGTACAGTAGTAGGCTTTAAATATTACACCACGAGAGTTGATGCTGGAATTTATATGTACAGTAAATATAAACTGAAAAAATCTCTCTTTAAAGACTTAAACCAAAAGATTGTAGTATCAAGATTTGCAAGGGGCTTATCTACAGTTTTAGGAGCAGGACTATCCATAGCCAGCTCCATAGATGTAGTATCTGCAGTACTAGAAAATAAATATGCATATGCAAAACTAAAAACAGTAAAAGAAAGAATGTTAGTTGGAGATACACTATCCGATGCCATAAAGGAATCACAGTTATTTCCACCAATGCTGGGGTCCATGATAAAAATTGGAGAAGAAGCTGGAGAACTAGATAACATCCTAAGCAAAACAGCAGACTTCTACGACGAAGAGCTAGAAAGAACAATAGAAGCCTTCACCACAATCCTAGACCCAATAATGCTAGTAATAATGGGAGTAGTAGTAGGGTTCCTAATAATCTCCATCCTAACTCCAATGTTTGAAATGTACAATGTAATGTAAAAAGGACAAGCATATCTTTTAACTAATGTGAATAAGTACTTCATATTATCTGCACTCAGACAATATTGAAGTCGAGTATTCACAATTATCTAGAACATAGTCAAAACAAAACAACAGGTCTAATTAGGGGAAACCCTTTAGAAATAAATAGAAATAATTGGGAGGTCATTTAAAATGATAAAAAGAACAAACAACAAAAATAAAAAAGGTTTTACACTGATAGAACTAATCATAGTTCTAGCAGTAATGGCAATCATAGCATTAATAGCTATACCAAACTTCTCAGCAGTAAGAGAAAATTCTAAAACTAAAGCAGATAAACAAAGCTGTGAAACAATTGAAAGAACTGTATTAATGCTAGTTTCAGATGAAACTATAAAAACAAGTGGTACAGCGGTAGTTTCTTTTGATGCAGATAATAAAATTAGTACTGTAACTAATAAGGGAGGTTCATCAATAGGGGATACAGAACTTGATCAGATTAAGACTGCACTATCTTCAGTAAAAAAACCACAAACAAAAGATACTTATGAGATAGTAATTGATGCAGCTAAAGCAACAGTCAAAACTACTACTCCATAAGCTGAAAAATAATGTGGAAAGTAATAATTCAAACTATATATGCTTATTGCATTAAAATAACTAAAACAACCCACAAACATAAGTGTAAAGCCACCCTTTACACTTATGTTTCTAAAAACAAATAAAGCATTCAGCTACATAAATAAACATTACTTATATCAACACTTAAACCATGAAAGAACATAAAAACATAGAAAATACAGAATTTATACATAACCGCTAAAACATCAAAAATACTGCAAACCATTGATACCACAATAACTAGTTAACTATTTATATAGTTTTATATAAAAAATTTTATATAGCTATATATTTAAATAGTTTTATAGATTTATAGCAAAATCGTTAAATGGACGTATAGTTTCATATTTTAATAGGTATATAGATAAATATTTAATTTAGGAATAATGAAGAAAATTTTAAATTGCCAATGTAATTTAATGATGAAAAATATTTTTCCTTGGAGATATTTCTCGGGGAATAAAGAAGATATATGAAAATTAATAGAAGTTATGAAAGAAAAATAATGAATTTGAAAGTTATCTAGGGTGCTAAGTTATTAGAGCCTTAGTGTATATGAAATAGATATAAATATTGTTAATTAAGCATAAAGGATTTGAAGAAGAAGGGAGTGCTAATTTTGAGTTTGTTTAATAAATCTAAGGTCAGTGAAGGATTAAAGAATAAGGAAATTCAAGTAAATATAGATAATGATACCTTACTAAATAAGGAAGATTATCATAAAGGCATTGATGTTGAAAATTCTAAAAAGGAATCCATATGGAATAGAGATATAAAGTTGCAGGATTTAAAATTTAAAAGAATAAAAAAAGTTGATGATAGTAAACCTGCTAAGCCTAAGAGTATAAGACTTATAAGTCTTGACATAGGCTCTAGTGATATAAAAATAGTAGAGGGACAAGTTAAGGGTGGAAAGTTAAAGGTTTATAATATGAGGAAAATAAAATCTCCAGAGGATATTATTCAAGATGGAGAGCTTTTTAATGAAGAATCTATCTTACTTAAGTTAAAGGAAGAAATGAAAACCTCAGGGGTGAGAACTAAAAATATAGCGGTAGTTTCCTCCTCATCTACAATCATAAGTAGAGAGATTATAGTTCCTTATGTGGATAATAATGAAGAATTAAAAACCTTAGTTAATTATGAAATAGAGCAATTTCTAGCTATAAATTTAAATAACTATGTAATTCAATTTATGAGGTTAGAGGAAGTTATAGTGGATGAGGTGAGAAAGCAAAAGATATTTACTATTATATATCCTAAAAATCTCATTGAATCCTATAGAAACTTAGCTGAAAAACTACTTTTAAATCCCTATGCGCTGGATATAAGTAACAACTCCATAAGAAAACTAAGTAGCACTACAGATATATATAATGTAGATTTAATAAATAAAGAGGAATCCATTTTGTATTTAGACTTAGGTTATAAAAGTGTAGATTTATCTATAGTTAATAACAACAAGTTAGAATTTATAAGAGTTATGCCCATTGGTGGAATAGAGATAGATAAATTTATAGCAGATTTAAATAGAATTTCTATGGAGGAAGCAGAGGAAATAAAGAAGGCTCAGGTTGAAGTAGGAAAGCGTAGGAAAGAAAATCAACTTAATGATGGAGTAGTAGAAGTCATAGAGGGTTGGCTAGAGGATTTAAATAGAATTATTCAGTTCTATACTAATAAAAGTAATGGGAAAAAGATAAGTCATATATATTTATACGGTGGCACTTCTAAGTTAAGGGGAATAGATGAGTATATATCCTTAAAGACTGGCATAGAAACTACAAAAATAATTACAGCTAACAATATAGAATTTAGTAAGAATGTAAATACAACAACTATTGAAGAGTATGTTAATGCATTAGGTGCATTAGTAAGATTGTAGGTGAGATTATGAATGATTTGAATTTTTTCTATGTGGATATAAATAAAGAAAGCGATGCAGGAATAAAGAAAGCAATTTTTAGTGCAGCAGCTATAGTTGGGTTAGGTATTATAGTAACCTTGTCATTTAATACTTTTGGAATTTATAGAGCTGAAAAATCAATAAATGATCTTAACAATAAAATTAATGAAGAAGCTTTTGTAGAAAATTATAAGGAAAGTTTAGAGGTAGCTACAGAGAAAAAAACCTTTTCTACTTATAATAGTAAGTTAAATGAAATTTTCCATGGCATAATTGATAGAAATAAATTAAGTCCAGATTTTATTGAAGAGATAAATTATACCCTTCCAAAAGAAGTGTATTTTAAATCTATGAATTTTGCAGCAGGTTCTATAGAAGTAAACGCTACAGCTACAAATAGAGAGGCTATTGCTGAGTTCCAACATAATATGAATAATATTGAATTCATAGAAGAATCTCATATAGGTGGAATAGTGTCAGACTTAGGTGAAGGTGAAAAAGAAGTATTTACCTTTACTATGACCTGTAAACTAAAGGAGGCGTACTATAATGAAAGTAAGTAAAAGAGAAAAATTTTTATTAGGAGTATTAGTCCTCATAATTATATGTACAGCATATTATAAGCTGGTTTATGAAAGGCAATATGCTAAATTGCAAGAAATTAAACAGGAAGAATCAGAGCTGAATAAGAAATATAATGAGATGTTTTCAAATATAAATACTATTACAAAGAATAAAAGTGACATAAAGATTCTAAAGGATAGGATAGGTTCAAAATCTATGCTCTTATATCCTAAGATCTATCAAGATAGAATAATAATAGAGCTAAATAAACTATTAAATGATGCTGGAATTAAGGGAAGTTTAACATTTTCAGAGGTTACTGTTTCTCCAATAGAAGTTTATTTTTCAGTAGTAGCAGACCCTAAGGAACAACCATCCCTAGAGCAAGTAGTAGAGGAGTCTAGTAAAGAAAAGATTAAGGAAGATGTGGAAGAAAAACTAGAGGAAACTAAAGAACTTGGAGAAGAGCAAGCTACTAAAAAAGATGAAGGAGAGTCAACTGGAAATAAGGTAGAGCAAATGAAGGTATCTGTATCCTTTAATGGCACCTATAAAAATGTTACTAAGTTTATAAAGCTAATATCAGAATATGAAAGAATTTTAGCTATGCCCAATATAAACATAACAGCCTCAGGAAATGATGAAGTCTCTGGAACCTTAGATTTAGAATTTTACTCCATACCAAAAATTAATCCTTATGAAGATTCAAAATACTTAAAATGGACTTTTGATGAGGAGTATGGAAAGGAAAATCCTTTTTTAGAAGGAAGTCAAAGCTCCATGGCATCAAGAACTAGTGAAGGAAATAATTATGTTCTAATTATGGCTTTAAAGGGTGTAAATTCAGATTTACCGAGTTTAACTTTAGGTAAGGAAAATGATTTAACTAGAGAAAGTTATATATATAACGATGAAAATAAAAAGGTAGATGTAGAAATTCAGGTAAATAAAGAAGGTGGTAAGTACTATATTAAGTACAAAACAGAGAAATTTAGCTATCCATCGAATTATAGTAAAAATGGTATAGAATTAAGGAATGTGGATGAAGAAAACATAAATATTGCAATATACTCATCTAAACGTATAGGTATTGATGATAAGGTAGGAGCAAATATAAAGGTAATAAATAATGCTAATGATAAGAAAGTTTCACTTACTATAATTGATGATGATAAAACTAGTCCAAGGGTGCAAATAACACCAGAAGGAAAGGTGGAGTATGTTAATAAATAAAGTTACTAAATCTAGAAAAAGTAAAAAAGGTTTTACTCTTCTAGAGGTAATAATTAGCTTTGCTCTAATTTCAATTATTCTTATTCCTATATCTGATTTAGTACTAACTTCTGTAAAAATAAATAAATCAACAGAAAATAAACAACAAGCTAAGGCAGTACTTCAGGAAACCATAGAAAATATTAAAGCTATAGATAATTTTTCAAGTACTTTAACAAAGCCATTAAATAATGGCATTACTTTAAGTGAAGCTACAGGAGAAGATGGTAAGTTAATGTATTCCTTAAGTGGGGAGATAAATGGATTTTATATAGAGGGATATATAAAAGAACAGTCCCAGGTCATTAATAATAAGGTTAGTGAAATGGAAGTTGATAGAACTATATATTTTAATGGGGGGTCCATATCCATATCAAATGGTAAGGAGGTTATAGGAGAAGCTATAAAAAAACTATCAGATAACTCAGCTACACCATCGGAGGAAGTCTTTATTGAAATGAAAGAAGCAGGGGAGATAAATGTTACTTATGGGGGAAGTATCATTGCTATTCCTAAACCAGAAGCTAAGTCATTACTTATATGCTTAAATGAAGACAGTGAAAAGAAGTTAAATTTAAGTGTAGAAAATAAGAGTCATACAGAAAACTTAAAAATATATCTATATAATGGGGAAAAAGTATCTGAAAGGCAAGATGTAATAATATCTAAATTTAATGGACAAATAGAATTAATCGAAGGAGTTCAATATAGTGATGATATTATCAATGAAAAATTGTACTTTGTAGAATTAAGAGCTAATAAAGATGGGGAAGCAGTAGAAACTATGAATTTAGAAGTACTTAAGTAGAATAATTAATTAAAAGGGGTTTTAATAAAGTTATTAAATTAAGAGGAGGGAGAAGATGAGAAGAAGAAAGACTAAAGGTTCATCTATGTTACTTGTAATAGCTGTATTTGGTATATTAGCTACCTTAGCACTGGCTATGCTAGGAGCTACCTATGCAAACTATAGACTAAGAATAGAAGAGAACAATAGGGTCAAAAATCTCTATTCTGCTGAATCTGGAATTGATAAGGCCTACACTAGAATCACTAAAGTAGTAGAGATAGCTATAGAGGAAGGTATAGCGGCAGGTAATAAGGAGACTACAATAAAGAAGCAAAATGAAATTTTCAAAGGGGTTTTTAAGGATTATATAGATTATAATCTTATAGATTACGTATCTGGAGAATATGTAGTAAATAGTAACAAGGCAGAAGTTAAGTGTGAGTTAAAAGTTCCAGCAATAGAAAAAGAGGGGTTAGATTATAAAATTGTTAAGTTAACTTCTACCTATAAAGATGATAAAGGCAAAGAGAGAGTGGTAAGTGTAGCTTACAATTTAGTTACGCCAGAATCTTATAGAATCCTTGGCAAAACCGATGGAAACACATCTAAATTAATAAACTATTCTTTAGCTGCTGATGGAAACTTAACTATTGCTACTGATTCGTCCCATGTTAAGGAAGGTAAAGTAGAAGTGGATGGAAACCTATGGATTCAGGGTTTACGAAGCGAGGATATGGCTAAAGCTCCAACGGTAGATAAGTATAAGGGTGGAATTGAGATAAATAATACGGATATAGAATTTAAAGGACAAGTTAATACTGCTGCCAATATTACTATAGACAAAAGTAAGGTAAATTTTAAAGCAATAACTTTAGAGGATAAAGAAGTTGATAATAAGGTTTATGCTGAGAATATATTTTTAGGTAGTTTAGCAGAAGGTGATGTGGATAGGGGTATAGATGTAGATTCCAGTAAGGCAGATATATATCTAGCTAACGATTTAGTTATAGGAGCTAGTGATGTGAAAATTAATATAAAAAACCTCTATGGGTTTAATGATTTAAATATTGCGTCACCTACAGATAATGGACAGGTTGTTAGGGGTTCTAGTTCTATAATAATTAATTCTATGAAGTGGCCTAATAATAAGGGTAATTTAATAGTTAGTGATAGTGCCTATTTAATGGGTTCTGCTTATATAAAGACTCATAGAGAGCCTTATCAGACTGGAGAGTCTGTAGCCTTAAAGGGGAATTATAAGGCTTATGCCAAGGATTATAATGGGAATTATAAGGATAGCCAATATGAGTATTTAGATCCCTTAGTCCTTATAACGAAAGATGCACAAGGACAACCTTTAAATGTAGTAAATAAAGCAGAGCACTTTGTAGATTATAGTAATTCAAGTGATGAAAGTATAAGAGCGAAGGGAATATCCCTTCCACAGAAAACTTATACTGCTGGAGCCTATATTTCAGGAGGAAAAGCCCATGGAAATTCAGTGAATCTTAATGAAAAAGAACTTGATGAAGTAAAACACATGAGGGAAAGTTTTGTACAAGCTGTTTATTATATGGAAAATGAAGAGTTTGATGTGAATAAATTTCAGCAGGGTAAGGCTGTTTATACTGTAGAAAATCAAATAAACTGGGATGGTGTATCTTCATTAATTGCTAATAGGGGTAACATTATTCAGTTAGAAAACATGGTAATTCTATTAAATGATGATGAAAATAGGGGCATTGAAATTAATGATGATAAGCTTATCTTAAGACATGAAAATAAAGAGGCAACCTATAATAAAGAATTTAATAGAGAGGAATCTAAAGATATAACATATATAGTAGTGACAAAGGGTGATGTAAATTACAATGGAACTAAGGACTATAAAGGTACTATTATATCCTTAAAAGATATAAATATAAAGAATTCTAAGGGTTTAATAGGAACTGCTAAATTATCGGAAGCTGAGATAAAGGATAAGAAGAATAAAGGTGTATTAGATTTTATCTTTACTCAAGGTAAAAACTTAGTAACAGAGAGAACTATACTAGCTACAGATTTGATTACAAAGGAAAAATGGACACTAGAAAAATAAGTTATAAGGTAGTGGGATTATGATTTTAAATAGAAAGAAAAAAGGAGTAACCTTAATAGAATTAGTGATAGCATTAGGACTTTTAGCTATAGTTACTTCATTCATATTCTCCTTTTTCTTTTCTAATGAAAGAAAGCTAGAGGAGATAAACACTAGGTCAGACCTTCAATATGAAGCTAAGGTTATTTTAGATAGTATATCTAGACATGCCATGGCAGCTACTAAATGTAAAGTGGACAAAGAACTTGATGGTACTGTAAAAACTATAACCTTTTCAAAGGTTGAAGATGATGGCACAGTAACTGCTGAAGGAGCTGAATTTATCATTGAAGAAAATAATGTTTATCTATCTACAAAAGAGGATGGTAAAAGACGTATTGGTTCACATTTACATCACATAGAGACTTCAGATGACGTTTTAAAGAGTATAGAAGTTAGATTGTCATTAAAAGAAGAGGATATAGATTATTCAGTAAAAGAGAGTTTTTTATTTAGAAATAGTCATAAGAAGTAATGAATTAAGCTTCATTGGGAATAAAGTTCCCACTAAGGCAAGGAAGTCTGTTAACAATCTACTAATGGTGATGGAGGTGGATAAAATGAAAAAAAGAATCGGTTACAAAGCAATATTATGCATAGGTCTTATTCTATGCATGACAGCTACCTTAGTAATGACTTCTGCATCAAATGCCAGTGCTGAAGTAGCAACAAAACCAGCCTTCGAGGTAAAGATAAATTCAGTATCCCCTGAATTCCCTAAGGTAGGAGAAGATATTACTGTCAGTGGAGAAATAATTCCTAAACCCTTTGAAGCTGAAGTTCCAGCTAAAGAAATCGTATTGGTGCTAGATGTATCTGGGAGTATGAAAGATAATATTGATGTGGAATGTACTAATGAAAGACTTAGGTATTGCACAGCACATGGTAGAGCCCATTGTGAAGATAGTCCTTGTAAATTAGAATGGCGTTGGTATAACAATTGGTATGGATATAGATATTATTGTTTAGAACATGGGGGATGGAGCGATAGCTATAACGTGGGTTGTAATAATAAATACCACTATTGGGTAGAGGACTATTGTAAAGAACATGATAAAATTGGACCACATACTACAAAATCAACAAAGATAAAAGAGCTTAAAAAAGCTGCTAAAAATTTCGTAGATAAGATGAAGAATGTACCTAATTTAAAAATTGGTATTGTAGTATATTCTACAGAGGCGATTATAAATCCTTATGGTAAAAATGGCGATAAATATATAACAGATATTGATAAAAAGAATGGTCATTATATACCTAATTATGTTTCTATTAGTGATGATTTTATAAATATAGATGACAATAGGCTCTCATCTATGATAGATAATTTGGAAGCTTTAGGAGGAACTAATACTGGAGAAGGTTTAAGAAAAGCTGAATATATGCTTGAAGATGGAAAATCTGATGCTAATAAAACCGTAGTTTTGATGTCTGATGGATTACCAACATTTTATTCAGTGAAATCAAGAAATAAAGAAAATTATACTACAATAGACAATAAAAATCCAAGCTTTGCTGGAAATGGAAGTAGTGTAACTGAAGAGACTGTTTCCTATGCAACTACCATTGGTGAAATTGTAAAAGGGACAGCAAATAATGTATTTTCTATTGGATATGGTTTAGGAGATGAGAAAAGTAAAGACAACCAAACATTAAAACAAATCCATAAATCTATGGGAGGCTCGGATAGTAATTTTTTTGCAACCAGTGATGGTGCCATTGATAATGTATTTAAGCATATAGCTATAGAAATCTTATCTACCTATGCTATCAATAATGTAAAGATGGAGACGAATCTTAAATCAGGTTTTACTCTAAATATTGGAGGAAATAAAGTAGATATTGATAATGTAATATATAAAACTGATGGTGAAGTTAAAAATGGCAAAGTTACCTATGAAGCAGATCATGTACCATTTAAATTCATAATTAAAAGTGAAGTAACAGGATATCATGAACTCTTTAATGGGTCTACAGTAAGCTTTCCTTGGAAAGATGATGAGATTATCACTGCTCCAGTACCTAGTATAAACGTTAATATAGATAAAAATGAATTACCTAATATTAGGGCTAAGTTAACAAGTCCAAGTGAAGTAGAGGCTTATTCGGGAGATGAAATAAAGGTAACCTATGATGTAATAGGAGAAGATTTTACTTTTGAAGATAGTAACAATATGAGGAAAAAGGATATAGCCATAGTGTTGGATGTATCAAAGTCTATGTTAAAGAGTGGAAAGTTAGATGAGATAAAAACTGCTTTAGTAAATTCATTAATAAATAATAGTGGTTTAGGAAAGGATAATGTAAATTTTAGTTTAGTAACTTTTAATAATAAATATAAAGTACACTCTGAGCTAACTAATAATCGAAATGAAATAATAAATATTATCCAAGCTATAGAGATTCAAGATAAAGGAGCAGAGGATAACAATGCAAGGCAGATAGACAATGCCATGGTAGAGGCAAAGACAATACTGGATGGTAAAAATCCTGATGCAGATAAATATATGGTATTAATTGCATCGGATCATTTGAACTACAATGATAGGCATCTTCCTAATTTAAATGATGAAAAGTATAACATAATGAGCTTAAACTTAAAGGAAGGAAATAAATGTTTAGATGAGTTGCATAAAGAAATGGGAGAAACTTTAGAAAACTATTTTATAAGTGAAGATAGAAGCGGTGAGGACATAAAGGACGACTTAATGGATAAATTGGCAGATAGAATAATTTCTCAAGGAAGATATATGACTTATGAAATTCCAACAGAATTAAAGTTGGACTTAGGTGATAATTTTACCATGGCTTCTAGTGCTAAATCTTATAAAAATGGAGTAGCTACAATTCAGGGACCAACAGTTGTTTATGAAAGTAAAGGTGATGGAAAATATCAAACTAATAATGAAGCTTATAAAGTAAGCTTTATAATAAAATCTAAAGAAGGCAAAAGTGGAACTTTATCCTTTGGAGATAATAATGTTATAGCCTATAAAAATTTGCGTAAAGAAGAAGTTACAAAGATAATAGAAACTCCTAAGGTGAATTTAATATCTACAGTAATAGACTTAATCCATGGGTTAGATAATGGAGTCACAAGTAGTGGATATAGTGTCACTGAGGGAGAAGTACGTATAGCTAACGATATGAAGGTTAATATAGCCTCTGTAGCCAATATATTATCTAGTAATGTAAATGTGGAACTTAGAATAAATAAGGATATAGACTTACAGGACTTAAGCAAAATAAAGGTCTATACTCTTAAAGGTGGTAATTTAGTGCCTATGGAGTGTACTATAACTAGTATTGGATCAAAATTAGGTCAGAACTGCTATAATGTTAAGCTACCTCCAGATATAAAGGTAGAAACTCAGATTGTGATAAAATATCAGTGTCAGATGCCAAAGAATATTTCTAGTGAAGAGAATGGTTCTTATGAGAATAATATTTTATTTAATAAGGAAGAAAAAACTTTCAGGCTTAAAGGAGAGGCTTTACCAGATTTATTTTAAAGTTTTAAGTATAAATATGCATTATCTCACTATAATTTATTAATTAATTATAGTGAGATAATGGAAAAATTCTCATTAGTAATGTATAATTATTATATAAGTCGATAAATTTCTACAAAATTTAGAAAATAGGTTAAAAGTTTTCCTTGACAAACATACTTATTTTAAATAAAATAGGTGTAATCAATTAATAAATTATGAATAAATAACTCATATATCCCTTGAATATGGCAAGGAGTTTCTACCGGAAACCGATAAATTTCTGACTATGAGTAAAAGTAATCATGTTATAGATTTCATTGAATTTATGGACATGCTTAATTTTACTTGTATGTACATAATATGAACTCTAAAGGAGTTATATTATGGGTGGAAAGTGAATTAAGCATGTTTTTGTTTATGTTTTAATTTAATTTAAAATATAAACAAAAACTATGTTAGAGAATTTAATACAATAATTTTAATTGATTACAGATTATAAGTATAACTAAAGTTAATTATAAAGAAAATAATATAGAAGGAGAGGATTTAAATTATGGCAAAGATATTAAAACAAGGATACACTTTTGATGATGTATTATTAGTTCCAAATAAATCTGAAGTTTTACCAAAGGATGTTAGCTTTAAAACAAACTTAACTAAAACTATAGCTCTTAATTTACCACTAATAAGTGCCGGAATGGATACAGTAACTGAAAGTAAGATGGCAATAGCTATGGCCCGTGAAGGCGGAATTGGAATTATTCATAAGAACATGTCTATAGAAGCTCAAGCAAGCGAAGTAGATACAGTTAAAAGACAAGAAAATGGAGTAATTGTAAATCCATTCTCCATAGGAAAAGATAATGTTATACAAGATGCATTAAACATAATGTCAAGATATAGAATATCTGGAGTACCGGTAACTGAAAATGGGAAATTAGTTGGTATCATTACTAATAGAGATATAGTGTTTGAAACTGATTATAGTAAAAAAGTAAGTGAAGTAATGACTAGTAAGAATCTAGTTACTGCAAAAGAGGGAACAAGTATTGAAGAAGCTAAGACAATACTTGCAAAACATAAAATTGAGAAATTACCTTTAGTAGATAAAGATTTTAATCTTAAAGGATTAATTACTATAAAAGATATAGAAAAGGCTGTGAAATTCCCTAATGCTGCAAAGGATTCTTCAGGAAGATTACTTTGTGGAGCTGCAGTAGGAGTTACAAAGGATATGATGATAAGAGTTGATGCTTTAGTTAAAGCTCACGTAGATGTCATTACTATAGATACAGCACATGGACACTCTAAAGGTGTTATAGATGCAGTTAGAGAAGTTAAAGAAAAATATCCAGAGCTTCAAGTTATAGCAGGTAATATTGCAACAGCAGAAGGTACAAGAGCTTTAATAGAAGCTGGAGCAGATTGTGTTAAGGTTGGTATAGGACCTGGATCTATCTGTACTACAAGAGTAGTTGCAGGAGTTGGAGTTCCTCAACTTACAGCAGTTATGGACTGTGTTGAAGAAGCGGAAAAATCAGGGGTTCCAGTTATAGCTGATGGAGGAATAAAATATTCAGGAGATATCGTTAAGGCATTAGCTGCTGGAGCAAAAGTTTGTATGATGGGTTCAATGTTTGCTGGTTGTGAAGAAGCACCTGGTGAAATAGAAATATATCAAGGTAGAAGTTACAAGGTATATAGAGGAATGGGTTCTTTAGGAGCTATGGCAAATGGAAGTAAGGATAGATATTTCCAAGAAGATAACAAGAAATTAGTACCAGAAGGTGTTGAAGGAAGACTTCCATTTAAGGGTAGCGTAGTAGATACTATATACCAATTAATTGGTGGTATTCGCTCAGGAATGGGATATTTAGGATCACCTACACTAAAAGATTTATATGAAACTGCAAACTTCGTAGTTCAAACTTCAGCTGGATTTAGAGAAAGTCATCCACATGATATAGTAATTACTAAGGAAGCTCCAAATTATAGTGTAAATCAATAATCTAAGAAGGAGAGCTTAATTTATGGATAGAGAATTAGTATTAGTTGTTGACTTTGGTGGTCAATATAATCAATTAATAGCAAGAAGAGTAAGAGAGCATGGAGTATACTGTGAGATAATCCCATATAGTACTTCTGTTGAAAAAATAAAAGAACTAAATCCTGTGGGAATAATATTTACTGGTGGACCTAACAGTGTTTATGGAGAGGGTGCTCCAAGAGTAGATAAGGAATTATTTGAATTAAATATTCCTATCCTAGGAATCTGTTATGGTGCTCAGCTTATGTCCCATGTTTTAGGTGGAGTTGTTAAGACTGCTACTGTTAGAGAATATGGAAAAACTGATGTTAACCTAAATACAAATAATAAATTATTTGCTGGAATAAAAGAAAAACAATGCTGGATGAGTCATACTGACTTTATAGAAAGCGCACCACAAGGTTTTGAAATTATAGGTCATACAGATGAGTGTCCTATAGCTGCAATGGCAAATGAGGAAAGAAAACTTTATGGGGTTCAATTCCACCCAGAAGTTCAACACACTTTATTTGGAACAGAAATGCTTAAAAACTTCTTATACAATGTATGTGAAGTTAAGGGAGACTGGTCTATGTCTGCCTTTGCAGAAGAAAAGATTACACAAATTAAAGAATTAGTAGGAGATAGAAAAGTGCTTTGCGCTCTATCAGGTGGAGTGGATTCATCTGTTGCAGCAGTACTTGTTCATAAAGCAATAGGTAAAAACCTAACTTGCGTATTTGTAGACCATGGTCTACTTAGAAAAGATGAGGGAGATCAAGTTGAGAAAATCTTTAGAGAAGGCTTCGATATGAACCTTATCAGAGTAAACGCTCAAGATAGATTTCTTGGAAAGCTTAAAGGTGTTTCTGATCCAGAGAGAAAAAGAAAAATTATTGGAGAAGAATTCATCAGAGTTTTTGAAGAAGAGTCAAATAAACTTGGTAAAATGGATTTCTTAGTTCAAGGAACTATTTATGCTGACGTTGTAGAAAGTGGAACTAATTCATCAGCTACAATTAAGAGTCACCACAACGTAGGAGGACTTCCAGAGGACATAGAATTTGAACTAATAGAGCCATTAAGAGAGTTATTTAAAGATGAAGTAAGGGCTGTAGGAGAGGAAATTGGAATTCCACACCACTTAGTATGGAGACAGCCATTCCCAGGACCAGGACTTGCAATAAGAGTACTTGGTGAAATTACAGAAGAGAAGCTACACATAGTAAGAGAAGCAGATGCTATATTTAGAGAAGAGGTTGCAAATGCTGGACTTGAAAGTGAAATTTGGCAGTACTTCGCTTGCTTACCTAATATAAGATCGGTAGGAGTTATGGGGGATGAAAGAACCTATAGTCATACAGTAGCATTAAGAGGAGTTACATCTTCTGATGGAATGACATCAGACTGGGCAAGAATCCCTTATGATGTACTAGATAAGGTATCTAGAAGGATTGTTAATGAAGTTAATGGAGTAAATAGAATTGTATATGATGTAACTTCAAAACCACCTTCAACTATAGAGTGGGAGTAATATAAATATTATAATAGATTGGATATTACTCTATCAATTGATGGATAGAGTAATATCCCTTAAACCCTAATGTATTTATACATGTTAACATGTTTAAATAAATCACACCCAAATAAGGTAGTTATGAATTTCTAAATGATTTAGAAATTTCATAGCTACTTTTTTATTCATAATTAATATAAAATGTAAGTACTAATTTATAACTTATGGTGTTAAAAAATAAAATAATAGAATATCCATTGAATTTATAACATTATTTATAAATTGTAAGGTCACAATTTTTCTTATGCAAGAATACCATAATATTGTAAAGGAGATGATTAAAAAATGGCTTTAGAAATACACGATCATAACAGAGATGACCAGTCTTTATATGATGAATGTAAAAGACATGTTTATTATCATGTTATTTTAACGATGAGAGATGGAAGCATAGTGGATGGAATAATTGAGAATGTAGATGGAGATCGCGTTACCATGTTAGTGGGCGAAGACGTAATGGAGCTAGATGATGAAAATCAATATTCTCAGCAAAGACAATATAACCCTTATGGACGTCCTAGAAGAAGACATAGACGTTATAGACGCAGAAATTTATCACTTTTAGATTTAGCTAAATTATTAATAGTACCATATCCACCTTATATTTCTCCATATCCATATTACGGCCAATATCCAGGTCAGTATACTAATCCATATTATCCTTTTTAATAAAGAATACTTAAACAGCAGTAGTTTTGATGGTTTATAATTAAATAAAGACAATATTCAAGAGTATTGATGGAATAAAATTATCCCCTAAAGTAGTTATGAAATTTCTATAAAATTTAGAAATTTCATAACTACTTTTTTATAAAGAATTATAATTGGCATTTGACAATAACCTAAAATAGCAGTAACATATAATTAGCAAATGCCAATAATAAAAATCGCATAAAAGAATAATTAATAAAGAAATGAGGAGTGGAAAATGAAAATAGCAGTTTCAGCAGCAGGAAAAACTATTGTAAATTTACTTGATATGAGATTTGGAAGATGTGAATATTTTCAAATTCATAATACTGAAAGTGGAGAAATTAAAGTTTTAGAAAACCAAGGCAAAAATGCTAGTGGTGGAGCAGGTATTTCTGCATCTAACCAATTAATTGATGAAAACATAGATGTTATTATCACAGGAAATCTTGGACCTAATGCTTTTGAAATCATTGAAAAATCAGGAGTTAAGGCATATAAGTGTGATGGTATAGTTATAGCTGAGGCTATAGAAAAATATAAAAAAGGTGAACTGGAAGAAATAAAAATGTCTGGTCCTGCACATCACGGAGCTCACTAGATTGGAGATGAATAGGTAGTGAATATAGCAGTACTTAGTGGAAAAGGCGGTACAGGAAAAACCACAGTATCTACTAATCTTGCTCTTGCTCTAAAGGCAAATTATATAGATTGTGATGTGGAAGAGCCCAATGGTTTCTTATTCCTAAAGCCTACAGTAGATACAGAAGAAAAAGTAATGGTAGAACATCCTATCATAGATGATAACAAATGCACTAACTGTGGAGCCTGTGTAAAAGCTTGTCAATTCAATGCTCTAGCAAAGGTAAAAGATGATATTATGCTGTTTCAAAAGTTATGTCATGGTTGTGGAGCATGCGAAATTGCATGTAAATATGGTGCTATAACCTATGGTGAAAGAGAAACAGGCAAGGTTGAAAAAGGATCAGTAAGAGATATAAACTGCAGCAGAGGTGTTTTAAATATAAGTGAGCCAATGGCAGTGCCTGTTATTAGAGAATTACTTAATGGATTATCTAAGGGAACTAATTTAATAGATTGCCCACCTGGAACTTCTTGTAATGTGGTAAATTCTTTGAAATATGCTGATGGAGCAATACTTGTTACAGAGCCTTCTGAATTTGGTCTTCATGACTTAAAGATGGCAGTGAAACTTGTGAGGATGTATGATATTCCCTTTGGCATAGTTATAAATAAGGATGATGGAAAAGATAATATAGTAAAAAAATATTGCAAAGAAGAAAATATAGAATTAATAGGTACAATTCCCTATGATAAGGCTACAGCAGTACTTTATTCTAAAGGAGAAATACTCTATGATTATTTAGTTTATAAAAAAATCTTTGATAAGCTTTCAGAGGGAGTAAAGGAGGCGCTATCTTGGAATTAGTAGTTTTAAGTGGAAAAGGTGGCACAGGAAAAACTACCATTGCAACAGCTTTAGCTGAACTTGAAAAAGATGTATTAAGAATAGACTGTGATGTAGATGCTCCCAATCTTTATCTCTTTTACAAGGGAAAAGATATTGAAAAAGATGAATTTGTAGGCGGGAAAAAAGCTTCAATAAATGAAAGTATTTGTATTAAGTGTGGTAAATGTGAAGGTGTTTGTAAATTTAATGCCATAGAAAACTTTACTATAAATCCATTTCTTTGTGAAGGCTGTGGAACATGTACATTAGTTTGTCCTGTAGATGCAATAAAACTAGAGGATGAAAAGACAGCAGATACCTTCATTACAGAGCTAGATAAAGGCATAATTTCAAGGGCAGAGATGGGTATAGGCAGTGATGGTTCAGGAAAATTAATAACTCAATTAAGAAAGAATGGCAAGAGATTTAATAAGGATGAAAAGTTAACTATAATTGATGGCTCACCAGGTATTGGATGTGCTGTTATAGCTTCAATAACAGGTTCAAATGCAGTTTTAGTTGTAACAGAGCCTACAAAATCAGGCCTTGAAGATTTAAAGAGAGTAGTAGAACTATGTAAACACTTTGGAGTTTTTACTATGGTTTGTGTAAATAAATTTGATATAAATGAAGAAGTTACAAAGGAGATAGAAAACTTTATTTATGAAAATCAAATAATTTTAGTAGGTAAAATTCCTTATGATGATATGGTTATGAAGTCTATAAATGAATTAAAACCTATAACTTTCTACAAAGATAGTATGGCTGAAAAA
The DNA here is from genome assembly GCF_002477055.1 of Clostridium sp. UBA7503. Taxonomy (NCBI): domain Bacteria; kingdom Bacillati; phylum Bacillota; class Clostridia; order Eubacteriales; family Clostridiaceae; genus Clostridium; species Clostridium sp. UBA7503. Next base: position 20,772 of record NZ_DLNT01000038.1, on the reverse strand, counting down.
GCTATTGAATCTATGTGGAGTAATATGACTAAGTATATATTAAATTAATATATTAAATTTTTAGATAAAATAAAAGGAGGAATTTTTAATGAAAATAGCAGTTGCAAGTGATGAGAAATATGTAAGTGGGCATTTTGGACATTGCGAAGGATTCACAATATATGAAGTAGAACAGGGTAAGTCTTTAGAAAAAAGTTTTACTCCAAATCCAGGACATAGACCAGGGTTTCTTCCAGTATTTTTAAGAGATTTAAAGGTGAATGTTATTATTGCAGGTGGTATGGGAGAAACAGCACAAGACTTATTTAACGAAAATGGAATTGAAGTTGTAGTCGGTGCACAAGGACTTAGTGATGATGTAGTTCAAAAATTTGTAAATGGTGAATTAAAATCAACAGGAAGCGTTTGTACAGAACATCAACATGAAGGTCACTGTAACGAATAATTCTTATAAAATGAAAATATTTAGTGGCAAAATCCTGCATATTGATTTTAAATGTTATAAATGTAATAGTATAATTGATATAGATAGTTAAAACTTAAATTTTGACTATCCTAAATTAAATAAAAAAATAGAAGAAGAAAGTAACGTAGAAATATATGATTCTGATATAATGTTTATAGTATTATGTAACAAATGCAGGGAGGATTTAAAGTGCCAAGACCAACAAAATTTAGAAGAGTAGAGTTTTTCCCAGAGGATACTTATTTTGTTCCATGGGGAAAGCCTAAATGTGAAATTAAAGAAACAGTTTTAAAGGTAGAAGAACTTGAAGCTATGAGACTTAAAGATATTGAAGAATTAAATCAAGAACAATGTGCTGAAAGAATGCAAGTATCAAGACAAACCTTCCAAAATATTATTGACAGTGCAAGGAAGAAGATAGCTATTGCTTTAACAGAAGGAAATGCTATAAGAATAAGTGGTGGTAACTACAGGGCTACTTTTTGTAAATTTAAATGCCTTCATTGTGGAGATGTGTATGATATAAATTATGAGCAAGACAAGGATAATTGTCCTACTTGTGGTTCAGAGGAAGTTGTTTGTAGCAAGAAAGCAGAGCTTTGTAAAAGATGGTGTAGAGGAAATAGTGTAGAGGATAAATAAGAGGTGGATTTCCACCTCTTATTTATTATAAAAAATTAATAAACAATAATTTTTAAGAATTTAAAGTCCATTCTCTAGGAATAATAAATTTAAAGTCATAGGAATGGAGAGTGCTGATGTGAAGAATTTTAAGGTGATTGTTTTAGTAATATTTATCACTTCTTTTATAGTTAACTCACCTATAGAGGTTTTAGCATTACAAAGTAATAAAAGAAAAGATGATGATAAGAGGATAATTGAAATATGTGATGAGGTAAGAACTACTCCTGTGGATGAGGAGGAATTATTAAAGCTAACAAGGGGAGGATTAGACAAAGAAGATGCCGAGTTTTATATAAGACTAGATAAAATAGTAGAAAGACTAGAACAATGTGATTTAGAAGTGATATTAGACAATTCCATAGATGATATAACGGATAAAGACTTTAGAAATAATAAGGAATATTATAGAAATCAAATACTAAAGGGAGATAAAGTTGCTTTAAAGAAAGCTTTTAAATCTCTAAAAAATATCTTTAGTGAAGAAGAATACACAGAAAAGGTGATTAATACTTTTGCTAATAAATCTGCCTATGAAATAATTTATCCTGATGGTTCAAAGATTACCTATAACACAAAAAATTCTCAAAGAGAAAATTTAAATGAAGAAAAGAATATTAAAAAATCAGTTATGTCGAACCAAGGTTATGAAGAAATTCTCATGGAAGAGGGAATTTCATATGCCTATGGAAAGGCTGAAGCTAAAGAAGCAGAGTGGTCTTTTGAATCAGAATTATCCTATTCTAAGATACATCTATATACTGAATTTTTACTAGGTACTGATAAAATATCAAAAATTAACTACGCTAGAGGCGGGCAATCTTCCTATGGAGTAGTTAATATTGCAAATAGTACTGGAGCCACTATCTCTAGAACCTATAGTGAAGGTAAAGAAATACCTGCAGAAGCAAGAAATGAAGTCATATTTACTGTGACAGGTTCCTTTGGAGCTTCATTTTTAATCTTATCCATAGGAGCAAATCCAGGATATAACTGGACTCAATATATAATATTTAGACTTTATGAAGTAGAAAAAATAGATGATAAATATGGAGCTCACTACAAATGGTACGCTGCTGAATTTAAGTGAGACTCCAAATTTTATATTTGGTTAGTCGAACTTACTCATTCGAATGGATATGAGAAGGAGTGTCCTCTCGAGCAAAGCGAGAAAAAGAAATTTTATATTTGGTTAGTCGAACTTACTCATTCGAATGAATATGAGAAGGAGTGTCCCCTCGAGCAAAGCGAGAAAATATATCTATGATTTGGTTAGTCGAAGTTAAGTGACCATTTAAATCTATGATTTAATTATGAGAACTTACTCATTTGAGCATAGAGAAAAGGAGTTTCATTTTAAAGATGAATATGAGAAGGAGTGTATTCCCGAGCAAAGGGAGAAAAAACTAAAGAGGAATGTTATATGAGTAAACTTAAGAAGAAATATAAAAACAAAAAGAATTATAAAAATAAAAATGAAAAAACGATTAAGAAAAATAGAAGAATTTTTATGATTTCAGTTATAGGGTTATTCTTATTAATTACAGCTATTTTCATTAAGAATGATTTATTTAAAGAAACCATGGGGACAAAAAGTGGCAATTTCCCTAAAAAAGATGAAGAACCCTTTGAAGTAAAGTTAACAGACAAGATATCCTATCTTCTATCTAAGAACCTTAACATAGGTGAAGATAGAATATCTATTCTAAATGTATCAGATATACAAAAGGATAAATTGATAATGTTTATATATGAAGACAATGGTAAAAATTATGAGGGGTTATGCCAATTAAGTAAAGTAGAAAATTCTTATAATATTTTAGCAACTGCTATAAAAGAGGTAGATAAACATGCTCCTTTTACAGTGAATGTAATGGAAACAAAGGTAAGTGCTACTGAAAATTACAAAGTTCTTGGAGGAGTAATAAATGATGAAAATATAAAAAGCATAAATATTAACTTTACTAATAATACTATGACGAATATATTAATTGGAGAAGATAAATCATTCTTTTACGTAACAGAAGAAAATAAGATAGATATTTTAAATATAGAAGCATTGGACAATTCTCTTAAAATATTTTATAAATGGTACAGCAAAGAAAAAGGAATATAAGATAAATATAAACTCGGTGAATATGTTAAAATTCATTGAGTTTATTTGTTTTAGCCATTATTATAAGTATATAGGGTAGTTTGAAGTAATTTACATAATACTGTATACTGGCATAAGAGGGTGGAGGATATAATGGAGATGTTTTTACCTATAGTAATGTTTATTATAGGAATTATAGTAATAATAAAGGGCGGAGATATATTTGTAGACTCAGCTATGTGGATTGCTGAGATAACAGGAATACCAAAAATAATTATAGGAGCAACCATTGTAAGTTTAGCAACTACTCTTCCAGAGTTTTTTATAGCTTCAGTGGCAACTATTATGGGATCACCAGAGATTGCAATAGGTAATGCTATAGGATCAATAATTTGTAATACAGGACTTGTTCTTGCTATTTCAATGATTGCAATGCCTGTGGAGGTAGAGAAGAAGAGATTTATGCCAAGAGCTTTTATGATGGTAGTATCTATGGTTTTACTATTACTTTTTTCCACAGATGGAAATATTAATAGAATAGAAGGGGTAGTTCTTTTAGGATTACTTGTGTACTATATAAGAAAAAATATAAAGGGTGCTAAAAAGTCCCTTGAAATTCCTGATGAGATTGCTATTACTATAGATGAAATTAGTGTTAGAAGAAGAGTAAAAAAGAGAGAATTTGCAAAACATATAGTTGTATTTATAATAGGAGCAATACTTATAGGATGTGGAGCTAGGTTATTAGTTGTAAATGCGCAGATTATTGCCAGGAATTATGGAGTCACAGAAGGAGTAATTAGTTTAACCATTATGGCATTAGGAACATCTTTACCAGAATTAGCTACTGTTTTAACTTCTATATATAAGAAGGAAAGTGGAGTAGCGGTTGGTAATGTTATTGGGGCAAACATACTAAATATAACCATGACTATAGCTACTAGTAGTATTTTAGCTAAGGGTGGATTAGTACTAAACTCTAGAAATATTCATATATTTAACGCATCTTTTATAAGCTTTAATCAGACTATACTTTTAGATATTCCAGTGGCTCTATTATTGATGCTACTTATAATCTTACCTATATCAACTAATGGAAGATACTCTAAGAGAAATGGAATAATGCTTCTTAGCGTTTATATAATATACATAAGTTTTTTGATTTTGATAATATAATTAAATCGTTTTATAGGAGGTAATAAGAAATGACTAGTTCTATAAGTTTAAATATAAAAAACCTTCAAGAAGCAGTTACGGGGTCACATATAGATAATTTAAAACCTATGATAGAAGCAGCCCATAACACTCTGCATAACAGAAGTGGTGCTGGTAATGAATTTTTAGGGTGGCTTGACCTACCAACTGATTATGATAAAGCTGAGTTTGAAAGAGTAAAGGTAGCAGCTAAAACGATACAGGAAAATTCTAAAGTTCTTATAGTAATAGGCATTGGGGGTTCATACCTTGGAGCTAGAGCTGTCATAGAAGCAATGACAGGCCCCTTCTTTAATAGTATGGATGAGGATAAAAGAAAGGTTCCAGCAGTATACTTTGCAGGAAACAATATAAGTTCTACTTATCTTTCTCAACTTATACAGCTCATAGATGGGAAGGATTTTGCCATAAATGTTATTTCAAAATCAGGAACTACTACAGAGCCTGCCATAGCCTTTAGAATATTTAAAGAAATCATTGAAAAAAAATACGGCAAGGAAGAAGCTAAAAAGAGAATTTTTATAACAACGGATAAGGCAAAGGGAGCTCTTAAAAAATTAGCAGATACAGAAGGATATGAAACCTTTATAATTCCTGATGATATTGGTGGAAGATTTTCCGTTTTAACACCAGTAGGATTACTTCCCATTGCAGTGGCAGGAATAAATATAGATGAGCTATTACAAGGTGCTAGAAATGGAAGAGAAAACTTTAGTAGTGAAGATGTACATAGAAATATTTGTTATAAATATGCAGCTGCAAGACATCTTTTATATGAAAGAGGAAAAACTACAGAAATTCTTGTAAACTATGAACCTTGTCTACAATACTTTGGAGAGTGGTTTAAGCAACTTTATGGAGAGAGTCAAGGTAAGGATGGAAAGGGTATATTTCCTGCATCCGTTAACTTTTCAACAGACCTTCACTCCATGGGTCAATATATTCAAGATGGAATGAGAAATATATTTGAAACTGTAATAAATGTAGAAGAACCACAAATAAATTTATCCATAAAAGAAGATGAAGAAAATGTGGATGGACTTAACTTCTTAGCAGGAAAGACTATAGATTTTGTAAATAAAAGAGCTATGGAGGGAACAGTCCTTGCCCATGTAGAAGGTGGAGTTCCTAATATAGTTATAAACATGAAAGCTTTGAATCCTAAGGCCCTAGGAGAGCTTATATACTTCTTTGAAAAATCCTGTGCCCTAGGAGGATATTTATTAGGAATAAATCCTTTTGATCAAGAAGGGGTAGAAGCCTATAAGAAAAATATGTTTGCTCTACTTGGTAAACCAGGTTATGAAAAGCTTCAAAGGTCTCTAACAGAGAGGTTAGGTGATTAATTATGACTATTATAGTTGATGGTGATGGATGTGCAGGAAGAGGTATTATAGAAGAAGTAGCTAAGATCTATAAGGTTCCACTAAAAATTTATTGTGATATACATCATGTTATAAATTTAGAATATGGTGAAGTTATAATTATGGATAGTGGCTTTCAAGCAGTAGATATGAAGGTTGCCAACGAAGCTAAAAAAGGAGATATAGTAGTAACTCAAGATTATGGAGTAGCAGCTATGGTTCTTGGTAAAAAATCCTATGCCATAAGTCCAAGGGGATATATATTTTCAGAGAACAATATAGATAAATTACTCTTTGAAAGACATATAAGTGCCAAGGTAAGACGTGGTGGAGGAAAGACAGGAAAGCATAAAAAAAGAAATGAAGACGATAATATAAGCCTTAGAGATAATTTAATAAAGCTTGTAGAAAGAAGTCTAAGAGAAGAATAGAAAAACATAAATTAAGAAAACACTTGTAGAAATATAATTTACAAGTGTTTTTTTACAAGGATTTTGTCTAATGAATTATCGCATATAAAAGCCTCTATAGGTTGTTACATAATATGTAAGTGTAGTATAATATAGCTATGATTATGTAAGAATATTATAACAATTTAATCAATTAGGAATGTACATGTACATTCTAGGGGGAATATGTATGAATGAAATGGTTATTGGTACAAGCCTATCAAGTCCACAGGAGAAGGGGACTGAAATTAAAATATATATAGAAAATAAAATGTCAGATGATTTATTATATAAATTTATAATAAACTGTGATGGAGGTTGGGAAACCATTAGAGATTTTCATGAGGAGGATTTTACCTATTGGAAACCTAAGGAAGATGGTAAATACATGATAATGGTACAATCTAAAAAAAGAGATGGAAAAAAACCTATTGAATTTACATCTAGAATGGACTTTATCATAGGCTCTGTAGAAGAAAAACTAATAAAAGATATTATAATTAGTAATAATGAAATAAAGTTAGGAGAAAAGATAGAAATTGATGTCGTACCTAACAAATTACCTATCCTGTGTAAGTATTGGATAAAAGAAGATTGTAAATGGAATTTAATAAGAGACTATTCCATGGATACTAGTTTAAGTTTCACCCCAAACCGTGAAGGGGATATTGAGATTCTTATAGAGAGTAAAGAAGAGGGTTCAGACCATCAATTTGATGACTTTAAAAATGCAACCTTTAAGGTATTACCCATGGATGAAATAAGAATTAACAATATACAGTGCTTAACAGAAGAGCTGATAGTAGGTAATGAATTAACCTTTGAAATAGATGCACGCTTTGATGAAAATAGAGTTGTGTTATACAAATTTATGAAGATTGATGAATATGGCAACATGCATGTAATGCAGGACTTTTCAAGTAAGAGACTAGTCAGCTTCACAGAAATATTACCAGGTAAGTATAAGCTTTTATGTTTAGTGAAGGACATGTATTCCCATGAGAATTTTGATGATAGGGGGATAATACATTATACTGTAGATAAATATAAACCTATAAAAATTCTTAATTTCACTTCTGATTTAAGCTCACCACAGCTTGAAAAAACACCTATAGAGTTTAAGGCAATATGCTCTGGTGGAGATAAATTGCTCTACAAGTTTGTAGTAGATGGAAATTATCATAGTAGTTCAAATTTTACTACTAACAACAGTTATAAATGGATTCCAGAAAAAAGTGGCTTATATAGAGTTGAAGTTCTTGTAAAGGATAGTACCTATAAGGACGATTATGAAGAGAAGGCAATTATGGACTTTGTTATAGATGAAGACTGCACACAAAATGTATATATAAAAGAAATCAAACTAAATAAGGATAAGCAAGTCCTTATAAATGAACCAGTTAAGGTAAATGTTGAAGCCACTGGCTCAAGAAATTTATTATATGAATTTATTGTGAAAAAAGAAGGTAAGGAAGTCCAATTCATAGAATATAACGAAGAAGATAATTTTAAGTTCACTCCTACTAGTGTAGGAAAATATGAAATAGAAGTTAAGGTAAAACATCTAAAATCTAAGAGAGACTATGATGTACATTCAGTGATATATATAGATTGTAAAGAATATATACCAGCTAAGATAGATTATATTCTTACAGAGAAGAAGTATATGTACCTTATAGGTGATGAAATAGTCTTAGAGGTAATAACAGAAAACACTAGCAATACTTTAACTAAATATAAGGTTGAAATCAATGGCAGGGAAGTTGAAACTACGGAATTTAGTAATGATAAGAAGTTTAAACTAATTCCAAAATGTGCAGGAGTATATACGGTAAAAATATATTGTAAAAATGTATTTAGTACTAAAGAGTATGATTGTAAAAAAGAATTAATTTTAGACGTATTACAAGGAGTTCCAGTAACTAACTGCAAGATAACCTTAGATAAAGAAGTAATAAGGTGCAATGAAGATGTTAACTTCTGTGTGGAATGTGACGGTGGAAAAGATAATTTATATGAATTTTATTTAATGGAAAAGGGAGAATGGAAGCTAATACAAAAGTATAGTAAGAAAAATTATTATACCTTTATGCCTTTCTATAAAGGGTTTTATAAGATATTGGCATTATGTAAAAGCTGTTACTCTAAGAGTGCCTATGATGACTATTCCATTTATGAAATTCAGTGTAAGGAATAAGGCGTCTTAAATAAATAATTAAATAAGTGAAAGATGCCTAATATGGTATAAAGAAACAGAGGAGATGAATTAATGAGTTACGATGTGGGTAGTGTTTATGGTGGAATAAATAACTATATAAACAGCATAGCTACAAATGGAAATACTAATAGTAGTATAGGTTCAGTAAACAATGGAATTACTCAAAATCAATATGTTAATGGACTAGGTATTCTAAATGATACCTTAAGTTCTGGTACTGGCAGTGATGCCCTTACTGGACTGATGAGCTTAGGTTTAATGTCAGGAAGCTTTGGTGGAGGTTCAGATAGTAGCACTTCTTCAAGCACTAGTGGATTTAGTTTAATCATGGCATCTTTACTAAAGGCCATGGGTGAAAAAGAGAGACAAACTCAGCAGGGAATAGATCAAAATAATAGAGCTTATAATAGTACTTATAATGGTATTAATGATATAAGTAATGTCATTATAAGAGCTATAGGAGGAGTAACTCCTTCCACAGTGGTAAGTGCTACAGGTACTGACTCTGAAAGAATTGAAAAAGCCATAGCTGATGCTTCAACTAAATATGGAGTAAATGCTAATTTAATAAGAGCTATAATTAAAACAGAATCAAACTTTAACCCTAATGCAGTATCGCCTGCGGGAGCTAAAGGATTAATGCAGTTAATGCCTTGCAACATAGATCACTATGGAGTTAATGATCCTTTTAACATAGAGCAAAATATTGATGCAGGTACAAGACACATAAAGGATTATCTTAAAACCTATAATTATGACCTAAATATGGCACTAGCAGCATATAACTTTGGACCAGGAAATATGGCATCCAGAGGAATCGGTAGCTCCAGTGACTTTTATAAATTACCATCAGAAACAAAAAATTATTTAGCTAAGATAAATAATTTAATATAATAATAAGGCTGTTTCATTGAAACAGCCTTATTATATAGTATAAGTAGTTTAAAATATTAACCAAGTAAAGTTCGACTGATGATCTCATCTTGTACTTCTTTACAAAGTTCTACAAAGAATGCACAATATCCTGCAACACGTACTATTAAATCTCTGTGATTTTCAGGATGTTTTTGTGCATCAATCAAAGTTGCATTGTCAACACAATTAAATTGCATCTCTCCATTACCCATTATTGATGCTGTTCTCAATAATGTAATAATAGCGCTTTTGCCTTCAGCTTCATCAAGGAAATCTTTACTTACCTTGAAGTTATGAGCCATACCTAAGCTCATTGATTCTACATTTATCTTAGATACTGATTTTATTACAGCTGTAGGACCTTTTTTATCTGCACCTTGTGAAGGACTCATTGCATCTGAAAGTGGTGAATAGGCAGCTCTTCCATTAGGAGTGGCTCCTATCATTTCTCCAAGAGGAGTATTAAAGGATTGAGATAATGTGCCATGAATCTGCCTTGCATAAAGTGATTTATATGAATTCATCTTTAGCTCTGTATAATCAACAATTTCTTTTGCAATCATATCTACATAATCATCGTCATTACCATACTTAGGTGCATTTAAGCAATCGGTATGAATCTGTTCAAATCCTTCCCAGTTTACATCCATAGCTTTTTTTATTTGGTCAAGAGTGTATTTTTTATCTTCATAAACTAATTTTTTAATAGCAGCCATACTGTCAACATAGGTTGCAAGTCCAGCAAATATAGTTCCTGGTCCCTCATACATAACAGCACCACCTGCCATTACATCCTTACCAGTTTCCATACATCCATCCATAAATATTGACATATATGGCGTAGGGGTTACATCCCTGAAAACTTTTTCTATTATAACAGTACCTCTACAATTAATATCGATTAGGTAATCAAGCTGTTTCTTTACTGCACCTTCAAAATCTTCATAGGTTTTAAAATCATTGATATCACCTGTATCTAACCATTGTTTATCACCATAGGATTTTAAAACCCCCCTATTCATAGCCATTTCTATTGTAATAGGCCACTGCGTAAAACCACCTGCAGTCCACTGGTGTACTTTCCCACTTTTCTGTGGTTCAACACAACCCATCAGGCTGTAATCTCTAGCATCTTCAAAGCTATATCCTTTTTTAAGCATCATTTTGATATGTGCATCATCAAAATGGCATGCAGGCATACCGCCACCGATTTTAATAAGTTCAACAATTTTCTCAAGGTATTTTTGTGGAGAAAGGTTGTGTATACGACAAGCTAGAGTAGGCTGATAAACCTTAACTTGTCTTACAGCTTCCATAATTAAATAGGTTAAATCGTTGGTACCATCTCCTCCATCACGTTTTACACCACCAACGCACATATTTATAAATGGCATATATCCAGCAAAATACTTAGCAGTAGCACCTGGAGTATACCAGATTACTTCTGAACATTTTAACATAAAGCAGCCCATTAATTCAAAAGCTTGTTGTTCTGTAATATTTCCATTTTTGATATCATTTTCATAACATGGAAGCATGTATTGGTCAACACGTCCAAGAGATGTACTACATTGATTTTCTTCAAGTAAAAACAATGATTGTATCGTCCAGATTGATTGTAATGCTTCATGAAATGTTTTAGGAGGGTTTGCAGGTACTCTTTTATTTACTTCTGATATTTTCTGTAATTCCGATTTTCTTACCAAGTTACTTTCTTTTTCTGCAAGTTCCAATGCATATTCTGAAAGACGTTTTGAATAAGTCAAAATTCCTTCACAGATTTCAATTGAAGCTTGGTAAAAATTTTTCTTTTCATTTATTTCTTCCAATGTACCAGTTAAATTTGCTAGATGTTCTTCAGCTTCAGCTTTTATTCCAAGAATACCTTTTTTAAATAAGATTATATCGTAACCTGGACTAGAATCACCACCACCACTAGTTATATGATAAGTTAAATCTGTAATGGCTGCTTCTGCAGCATATTCCCAAATTCCTTCTTTTTTCATTTCAGTTTCGCAAGCTTCAGCAAGAGATTTGCCTTCCCAAAATGGGAAAAGTTCTTCCCTCATAATTTTTTTATCTTCTTCACTTATAAAATAAGGATCCTGAGGTCTTGTGCTAATTTCATCCAATTCATCTTTAATCCAGCTCCATGCAGTATCAGGTGAAAAAGCTCCTGCACGTGGTTTGCCACACGGATGCCCTACAATTAGTTCATTATGTTGAATTAGCATAGGTGCTGTTTCGCACGATCTCCTAAAGCCCTTTGCTCTTCTAAGATTTACTGGAATATCCGGATATTGTTTTGTTACTTCAGTATAAGCAATTGCTCTATTGATTGTAATACTTGGAGTAACTTTTAAATATGCTTCTTTTAATTTTTTTAGTCGATTAGTCATTATAAATTTGTTATTCTCCATAATAGTTACGTCCCTTCACTTATTATTTATTAGTTAATATTATTTACTGATAAAATTATATACCTTCCTCTAAAGGTAAGTGTCAATTATTTATTGGATATTTAGTGGGACCATATAATTTTTATTAAGCATATGGCCATGAATAATAAAAATTTAATATAATAAGTTTAAATATTAGATTTATTTTTAAAGTAATGTTAAAATGAATTTTGACTAATAATAATTAAAGTTAAATAATGAGTTAATATATACACAAACTATAAATAAAGGATGGTATGATATGGAACGTTTAGATAAAATTTTAGGAAACTTAGGTTATGGAAGTCGTAAGGAAGTTAAGGTTAGTTGTAAAAATGGAGAGGTTGTTGTTAATGGAGAGGTTGTAAAGGACAGTTCAACTAAGGTTGATCCGGAGACAGCAGTTGTTGAAGTAAATGGAGAAAGGGTTATGTATAGAAAGTATGTTTATCTACTTTTAAATAAGCCTGCAGGAGTTGTAAGTGCAACCTTTGATAATTATGATGAGACTGTTATAGATTTATTAGATCCAGAATACCAAGTTTTTGAGCCATTTCCAGTGGGAAGATTAGATAAGGACACTGTAGGATTCTTATTGCTTACTAATGATGGAGGTTTAAATCATAAGTTAATATCTCCTAAAAACCATGTAGATAAGGTTTATTATGCAGAAATAGATAAGCCAGTAAATGAAAAGGATATCGAAAGGTTTAGAAAAGGTATTGTCATAGATGATGGTTATAAGTGTATGCCAGGAAAGTTAGAAATTATTTCTTCTACAGAAGATGGTTCTGAAGTTTTAGTTACAATACAGGAAGGGAAGTTCCATCAAGTTAAAAGAATGTTTGAAGCTTTAGATAAGTCTGTTGTATATTTAAAAAGAGTTAAATTTGGTCCTATGGAACTGGATGAAACACTAGAAGAAGGCGAATATAGGGAGCTTACTAAAGAAGAAATTGAAGTATTAAACAACTTATAGGTATTTATTGACTGTATATACATTAAATTGAATATAAAAGGTAATTTGGTGTAATGTGTAGAAAATATACAAAAAATATAGATAAAGTATAAATATTAACAATTAGTTTATATTTTTTATTATAAATTTACTTGAAAATTTATAAAATTATATATATAATATATATATAAATAGAATAAATAACCCCTTTTTATTTATACGTATAACCTAACCCCAAGGGTTATACAAGTTATTTTATGTCGAATATAATTGTATATTATTGCAAGGAAAAAACCCATTGGTTACCCCCGATGGGTTTTTTCTTGCAATAAAACTTATTTTTGGAAAACATATGTTTAAGAAGTTAAACAGAGTTCTTAGCTTCTTTGAAGCATACTAACAGAATTCTTAGTATCAATTTATTTAATACTTAGAAGTCGTTGTCCTTTAGGGGAAATCGTTATCCAGGAACGTAGCAGCTCTTAACTCCTACTTTGAAAAAGATTGGAGTATTAGAGCTGGTAGTTATCGGATAAATATAGAAATTATCTAGCATATACTGTAAACTATATAATATGTAAATATCTAATGTAAAAAACACATAACATTGATTTAATAGAGCAATAATAGTAAATAGGTATACTAATTATAAACAGAGTTCTTAGCTTCTTTGAAGGTTACTAACAGAATTCTAAGTATCAATTTATTTGATACTTAGAAGTCGTTGNNTCGTTATCCAGGGACGTAGCAGCTCTTAACTCCAACTTTAAAAAAGATGGGAGTATTAGAGCTGGTAGTCATCGGATAAACAGAGTTCTTAGCTTTTTTGAAGTTTTAGAGATGGTTGGCATTATATAAAAAATAGTATGTATTAAGAAGATATATTACGTAAAGATGAGAGAAGTATGAAAGGAAGTGCATTATGAATATAAGAGAAGTACTTATAAGCTTTATGAAAGAAAAAGCTTATAAACCAATGAGTTTAAAAGAGTTGTCTAAAATATTTGGTATAGGTAAAAAAGAATCTAAAGATTTTTCAAACCTATTAAATGAAATGGAGAAAGATGGAGAAATAATAAAAAATAGAGCAGAGCTATATGGTATTCCAGAGAGAATGGGTATACTTAAAGGGGTTTTTGCTGCTCACCAAAAGGGTTTTGGTTTCGTAATTGTAGAAGAAGATAGACCAGATATATTTATCCCTGCTAGTAATGTAAATAGTGCCATGAACAATGACGTGGTATTAGTTAAAGTATTAAAAGATGAAAACAACGGTAAGAAATCTGAAGGAGAAATTATCAGAATTGTTGAAAGAAAGAATAAAAAACTAGTTGGAACCTATGAAGATAGTAAAAATTTCGGATTCGTTGTACCAGATGATAAAAAGATAGGTCAAGACGTATTCATTTCAAAAAATGATAGAAATGGAGCTAAATCAGGTCAAATAGTAGTGGTAGAAATCACTAGCTGGCCAGAGAAAAGAAGAAACCCAGAAGGAAAGATCATTGAAATTCTAGGAGAAAAGGGAGATAAGGGAATAGATATCTTAACTATCATTAGAAAGCATAATCTTCCTGAAGAATTCCCAATACAGGTAGAGGAATATGCAGAAAGAATAGAAGATATGGTTCCTCAAAGTGAAATAGACAGAAGAAGAGACCTTAGAGATGTGACTATGGTTACTATAGATGGAGAAGATGCAAAGGATCTAGATGATGCTGTTTCAGTAGAAGTTCTTAAAAATGGAAACTTCAAGCTAGGAGTTCATATTGCAGATGTATCACACTATGTAAGAGAAAATAATGTCCTTGATAAGGAAGCCTTTAAAAGAGGTACATCTGTATACCTAATTGATAGAGTTATTCCAATGTTACCTAGAAAACTATCAAATGGAGTATGTAGCTTAAATCCAAAGGTAGATAGACTTGCCCTTAGTTGCTTCATGGAAATTGATTCTACAGGAAAAGTAGTAGATCATGATATCTTTGAAAGTGTAATAAAAACTAATGAAAGAATGACTTACACTGATGTAACTAAGATTCTTAGAGATGAAGATGCTGAAACTATAGAAAAATTTAAACATCTTCATGAAGACTTTAAGAACATGGGTAAGTTATTTGAGCTCTTAAATAAAAAGAGATTATCAAGAGGTGCCATAGATTTTGACTTTGAAGAATGTAAAATAATCCTAGATGATACTGGTAAACCAGTAGATATCCTACCTCGTGAAAGAGCTGTTGCAAATAGAATAATAGAAGAATTTATGTTAATCTGTAATGAAACTGTAGCAGAACACTTCTTCTGGCTTAATGCACCATTTGTTTATAGAGTTCATGAAGACCCAGATATGGAGAAGTTATTACACTTTAGTGAATTCGTATATAACCTAGGATATCATGTAAGATTTAAAGAAGATGAGATTCATCCAAGGGAGCTTCAGAAGATTCTAGAAAAGGTTAAAGGCAAGAAGGAAGAAACGGTAGTTAGTACCTTACTTTTAAGATCTATGATGAAGGCAAAATATTCCCAAGTATGTGTAGGACACTTTGGTCTTGCTGCTAAATATTATTGTCACTTCACATCTCCAATAAGAAGATATCCTGACCTAGTAATTCATAGAATTATAAAGGAAATGATAAACGAAGGATTAAATTCTAAGAGAGAAAAGAGATTAAGAACCTTTGTAATAGATGCTTCAAAACAATCTTCTGACACAGAAAGAATGGCTGTGGATGCGGAACGTGAAGTAGATGATTTAAAGAAAGCTGAATACATGATGGATAAGATTGGAGAAGAATTTGAAGGAATCATATCCTCTGTAACTAGCTTTGGTATATTCGTTGAACTTCCTAACACTATAGAAGGTTTAGTTCATATTAGTGAGCTTCATGATGACTACTATATCTATGATGAAAAGCATCTAGCTTTAGTTGGTGAGAGAACTAAGAATATCTACAGGCTAGGGGATGAAGTTAAGGTAGTTTGCTCTAAGGTTGACATAGATGCCCACGATATTTACTTTGAAATAGTTAAACCACAAGTAGAAGAAGAGGAAGAAGAAATGTCCCTAGACATCGATGATTTAATTTTTGGAGAATAAAATATAGTTAAGAAGTAAATGGACTTTCAAAAAATTAACTAATCTAATAAAAATGTTGAGCATGCCCATATATTATTGACGCTGAGCCCTTTTGGAATATTAGTAAGTTAAAATGTTTAGAGAATAAAAACTTAAGGATAAAAATTTAACATTGTATAAGAAGAGATAAAATTTTATTTATTAAATTAAATATGATTTTACCTCTTCTTTTTTATGTAATTTGCTATAAATTAAGGGAAACAAATAAAAATATAGGATAATTTTACACACAAGAGCGTAAAAATTAAAAAAAGATTGTTAAAAAATTAAACAAATCAGATAAATTTTTAACAAAGTACTAGTATTTTTAGAAAAAGGTGGTATACTGAAATTATAAATGTTAAATAAATAACAAGATTTTAAAGTTTATATTAGGGGGGTTCATATTATGGCACGTTTTACATTACCAAGAGATATATATCATGGAGAAGGAGCTTTAGAAACTCTGAAAACTTTAAAGGGAAAAAGAGCTTTCGTAGTTGTTGGTGGCGGATCTATGAAGAGATTCGGATTCTTGCAAAAGGTTGAAGACTACCTAAAAGAAGCAGGTATGGAAGTTGAATTATTTGAAGGGGTAGAACCAGACCCATCGGTAGAAACAGTTATGAAAGGTGCAGAAGCTATGAGAAGCTTTGAGCCAGATTGGATAGTTTCTATAGGTGGAGGATCTCCAATAGATGCAGCAAAAGCAATGTGGATATTCTACGAATACCCAGAATTTACTTTTGAACAAGCAGTTATTCCATTTGGACTACCAGAATTAAGACAAAGAGCAAAATTCGTTGCAATACCATCAACTAGTGGTACAGCTACAGAAGTTACAGCATTCTCTGTAATTACTGATTACAAAGCTAAGATTAAATATCCATTAGCTGATTTCAATATAACACCAGATATAGCAATAATAGATTCAGCACTTGCGCAAACAATGCCTAAGACTCTAGTTGCTCATACTGGAATGGATGCTTTAACTCATGCTATAGAAGCATACACAGCATCACTAAGATCAAACTTTTCTGATCCATTAGCATTAAAAGCAATTGAAATGGTAAAAGAACACTTAATAGATTCTTATAATGGATGTGAAAAATCAAGAAACTTAATGCACGAGGCTCAATGCCTTGCAGGAATGGCATTCTCAAATGCACTACTAGGAATAGTTCACTCCATGGCTCATAAAACAGGAGCAGTATTCCACATTCCTCATGGATGTGCAAATGCAATCTTCCTTCCATATGTAATTCAGTACAACAGAACTAAATGTGAAGATAGATATGCAGACATAGCTAGAATGTTAAAACTAAATGGAAATACAGATTCAGAATTAACTGATTCATTAATAGAAATGATCAATGACTTAAATACAAAACTAAGTATTCCTCACTCAATGAAGGAATACGGTGTTACCGAAGAAGACTTCAAAGCAAATCTTGAGTTCATAGCTCATAATGCAGTACTTGATGCATGCACAGGCTCAAACCCAAGAGAAATAGACGACAAAACAATGGAAAGACTATTTGAATGCACTTACTACGGTAATAAAGTAGAGTTATAAGTGACACTCCAAATCTTTGATTTGGCCAGTGGAACTTACTCATTTGAACAAAGTGAGAAGGAGTTTCCTCTCGAGCAAGGCGAGAAAAGAAATCTTTGATTTAGTTACTCGAACTTACTCATTGGAACAAAGTAAAAAGGGGTTTCTTCATAATTGGGGTAAAATAAATAATTTAGTTAGTGGAAGAAACTCCACTTAAAAAATGGAGTTTCTTATATTATGTTATAAATTCTGTTGAACTAAGGTACAGCAGATTTAAAAAATATCCTTATAATTCATCAAATCAAATCAAATCAAATCAACTTGGAAGAGCTGTCTCAAAGTAGAGTTTAAAAAAATTCTACCGTGAGACAGCTCTTCTAAGTTCTACTCCAAATCTTTGATTTGGTTAAGTAGAACTTACTCATTTGAACGGAGTGAAAAGGAGTTTCCTATCGAGCAAAGTGAGAAAAAGAAATCTATGATTTGGTCAAGTGAAGCTTACTCCTTAGACTGAAAGGAAAAGGAGTTTCATATAGAGCAAGGCGAGAAAAAGAAATCCCTGAAACTCCCACAGGGCCAACAACTAGTTAAATAGTTACCTAGGTATATAGGTAAATAGTTTCCTATAGAAATAGAGAGCTATTTAAAAAGTTTCATATATATATTTTTTTAATTTTAAATAGTTAAAATGTAGATGCTCCCTAGAGGGCTTTAATACAGTAATATCAAGGTGTTAGCTGTGAAAGAACATAAACAGAGTTCTTTGCTTCAGAGGGAGTTTTTACTCCCTCTGAAGGTTAGAAATCGTTATCCAGGGACGTACCAGCTCTTTACTCCCATTTTAAAGAAGATGGGAGTATTAGAGCTGGTAGTCATCGGATAAAAACATAAAAAGCTAAAAACATGGGAATTGGAGAAACTAAATTAATATGAAAATTATTTTTGTATGTCTATAACATTTTAAAGAATTAAAATTCATATATTTCAAGGTTAATAATTACAATATTTTTATTTTAGGTTATAATAAAAATAGGTTATACTATACAATACATTTTAAATTTAGTAAAATCACATGTATAATGAGAAAATTATATATTAATGATAAAAGTAGGTGAAAACATGGCAAAGAAATTAGGAACTAAAACTTTAGTAGAAAATAGAAAAGCAAGACACGATTACTTTATAGAAGAAGCTATGGAAGCAGGAATAGTACTTGTAGGAACAGAAGTTAAATCTATAAGAGCTGGAAAAGCAAACCTTAGAGATAGCTATGCAGATGTATACAATGGAGAAGTCTTCGTAAAAAATATGCACATAAGCCCTTATGAGCAAGGAAACATATTTAACAAAGATCCTCTAAGAGTAAGAAAGCTACTTCTTCACAAAGGAGAAATAGATAAACTTTTAGGATTCACAGCTCAAAAGGGGTACACTCTAATACCACTTAGCTTATATCTTAAAGACGGTAAAGTAAAAGTTAACCTTGGAGTTTGCAGAGGTAAAAAAGATTACGATAAGAGAGATGTAATGCTAGAAAAAGCAGCTAAGAGAGACATAGATAGACAAATGAAAGAGAAATATAGGTAACACTCCAAATTTTATATTTGGTCAAGTGTTACCTACTCATGGGAATGAATATGAGCAGGAGTTTCATTTTAATATAGAAATCTTTGATTTAGTTATTCGAACCTACTCATGGGAACGAATATGAGCAGGAGTTTCCTTTGCACAATAGAATTTTGCTATGAAGTATGGGAAGTTTAAATAGGGGGAGAGGTAAGGGATGAAAAGAATAATTACCATTCAACATACTCAATCAGTACATCATACCAATGGAATGATTGGTTCATGGACAGATTGGGATTTAACTAACCTGGGAAAAGACCAAGCAAATAACATTGGGATAAACCTTAAGGAAGAACTTTCAAAAGATAATGTCTATATTATGTATTCTTCAGACTTAAAAAGAGCAAAACAGACTGCTGAAATTATAGCAAAGCATTTAAACTTAGAACCCATCTTCAATGAAGCTCTAAGGGAACGTAACCTTGGTTCTGCTGTAGGCAAAAGTGTACAATGGCTTAGAGAAAATCAAACAGCATGGGAAAAGACAATTGATGATAGATGTGTACCAGATGCTGAATCTAGAAGGGAAACTTGGAATCGTCTAGAACCTTTCTACAATGATATAATGAGCAGTGAGGATGAGAATATAATCATTGTTTCCCATGGGGACACATTAAGTATTTTCAACGCTATGTGGTTAGGACTTAAACCAGATGATCTTAATAACTGTGATTTATTTGGATTTGCAGGTGGAGTTTCTCGTTTTATAGAAGATGACAATGTAAAACACATCATAAAGAGACTGAGCGACATGTCTTATATAAAATAGTTTGAGCTACCTATATATGATAAAATAAACTTATATTTGGTGTGAAAGTATCATTAAAAGTGGTACTTTTTTTACATATATAGATTTGCCAAATACCATATGTAGAATCTAAAGGAAATATGTCCATAAACACTATAAAACTTTTTACAAAACTTTACTTGCTATAAGGATTGATATTGTTTATAATGAATATACGTGGTAATCACTAATAATTACCACTACCTAACATGGGGGCGTACTGGTTTCGACGGGGGTACGTGACATATAGGAAGCGAGTAGAGGGAACTCATGGGCCCGCTTTAAAAAACTATGGGATTAAAGATAAACGCAGAAGACAATTTTGCATTAGCAGCTTAGTATAGTTGCTCGTCCTACCTTTGAGTCCCACGGCTTAGGATAGGGCGCCGATTAGTGGGGAACCGAGCCATGGAAAGCTTTGACCATGGAACGGAATTTATGAAGCTACTGAAGTAGAAACCCGGTCTCTAGGGGTTCTATAGAGGGAATGTTAAAATAGAGACTGCACTCGGAGATGCTTATGTGGAATGGCTTTCGGACAGGGGTTCGATTCAAAAGAGTCGCCTTAGAGAGTAATTTCTAAGTGAAAACTTGGCTTTATCGGTGAAACCGTAACAGATGGTGCTGACGGCAATACCGAGTGGTATGTGAAGAAATTCAACAGCCGTGTATCGACTTATAGGTTCCTAAGGAGTAATCTATGGAATACTAGGATAGAAGATGTCAAACTAAAATATGCTTCTATAATACGCCAAGAGTCCTATACAGTATTCAACTTTAAAAGAGAATATTGGAAGAGGAGGAAAATATAGTCAGTACCTGCAGAGATGTAGGAAGTATATGTCCCCTCGCCTCCACCATTGAAGGGGCTTTCGCAAAATAGA
>NZ_DLNT01000008.1:0-60466 GCF_002477055.1 Clostridium sp. UBA7503 | reverse complement strand
CAAGACTTATCTTATCATGATATGATAGCTTGTTCTTTTATAATAACTGCATTGTGCCAAAATAAATACACATTCCTTTAATTTCCTTATAATATCTATATAATTCTATTACTGATACACCAGGCAATATTGTTACCAATAATTTCAGTATTCCTTAATTTCTAATGATTATAAGTTAAAAATCAAACTATTCTTTACCTTTTTTTCAAAATTATATTATGAAATTTTAATAATTTAATATTAAATTAAAGAGCGTGTACAAATTCCACACTCTTTAACTTAGAGATATTATATTAATTCCAATCCTTATCAATAATATCAAACATCATTTTCCCAACTCTTGTTAAAGAACTAACTCCATAAACATTAGATGGTAAATTTCTTGACATAACAACAAATACAAAATCACCTTTTTCCAAATTTAATAACACTATATCATTTTCTATTCCTTCTAAACTTCCTGCTTTATGTGCCGTTTTAACTTTAAAATCTTTAGGCCAATAAAATGATATCCCTGTGGTTAATTGATTTCTTCTAATAACTTCTAAGATAAATTTACTATGTTTTTCATTTAACACTTTTCCCTTGCTCAATAATGCTAAACCTTTACATAAATCATAGCTTGTAGTTATATTTTCATTATCAAAGTCTTCTTTTTCACCTGATGGATATTTTTTTATAAATGTAGATGTTAACCCCATATCATGAATGATATTATTTATCCTATCTTTGCCTATAGTGTTTATAAGTTTACACGCTGCTGTATTATCACTTTGAATAAGCATTGCAACTATTAATTCTTTAATACTATATTGTCTTCCTTCTAATTCATGTATAATACCAAAAGAACCAGAAACCTTATCATCATTTGTTATTGTTACCAATTGATCTAAAAATATATTAGTAGATTCCACTTCTTTCATCACTGCCATAGCAATAGGAAGTTTAATACAACCAGCAGCCACCATTTTAAGATTTTCATTAAACCCATAAGTATAATCACTTTTTAAATCTGCAAAATAAAAACTATATTCCCCTTCTCTTGTTTCTAAATAACGTTTGATTTCTTTCATACATACCCTCCACATGCCAAATGGTAATATCATTTTATAACTAGCTACATTATAATTTTCTTTATATATTATGTCAAATTTCTGACTATTGTAAAAAATCAATAAAGTGATATACTTTTTAAATTATATCACTTTATTATTCATACTAAATTAGTTAATATACAGCACTTTTATGATGTAGTATTTTAATTGTAATATATAAATGCTTATTACGCATTTATATATTACCTATATTATTCATTTAAAGGTCTTATATTTACAAATACTTAACTTATTTATTTTATTTTTATATTATATATCAGTTAAGTAACTATTGCTTCAAAATTGTAAAAATTAACAATGATATTCCTACACCCCAAGCTTACGAAAAAGCAATGCAATCTACATTGCCAGTTTTTTCTTTTCCCATTTCTTTTATTTCTTTATAACCACCTGTCGTAAAGGATTAATACCATCTAATGAAATCTCTATAGTTGTAACACCTTTTTCTATAGATAAATTATAATAAGTGTCAACCTTAATAAAATCTCCACTATTTACTCTAACATAAAACTCCTCAACCATTAAACTATTCATAAATGCTCCTAAAGCAAATTTTATATAGTTATCATCATCTTCCTTTACATTTGTTTTCGAAAATATAATAGTAGGAATTTTATCTAACTCATTATTCACTTTTTCTTCATAAGGATTAATGTTAAATAAAGAATCATTATCTACAAATATAGTTGGTGGAATATAACCTTTAGAAGTTTCTAATTGAGCATCCATAACATCTTTTACATATGTTATATATGAGTTTATTATGGATCCTTCATATTTACTGTTATCAATTCTTATACTGTAAGTACCTAGATAATTATTTAGTAGCTTTATAGATTTTTTATCTAAAACCCCATCTTCATTACTACTAACCTTAAGCTGAGATAAATCTTTTTTTAAAACTTCAATGGCACTTAAAGGTTCATCACCCTCTTTAAAATATCCACCTGTAACCACATCAAACATTATCCACTTATTAAACTTAGAATCCCATACTTCTAATACAGAGTAGTTTCCATTTAATCTATATTCTCCGATTCTAACCTTTATACCTATTGAAGATAACAATTCTTGAAGTACTGTATTATAATCCTTTTGTGAAACCTTTCTACCCGACATTAGAATTTTTAAAAGATCTTCTCCACCTTTGTTAGTATCCATATCTGAAAGAGTTATTTCCCCTTTTTCGTCTACCCATTTGTTTATATCTACACATTTCATAATTTCACTGGTATTTTCATTAACTAAAGTCTCTACCTTATATTTACTTTTCAGGGTAGCTATTTCCGCTACAGAACTATCAATGTAATAAAACTTTATATTATTTCCTGAATATAAATTATCCCATTTTTCTACTTTAGTAGTATAATCATGCTCTTTATCTCTTTGACTAAACATCCAAAACCCTACAACACTTAATATTATAATCAAAACACCTAATCCTATATTTTTTCTTTTTCTAGCTTTCAACCCATTACTCCCCCTTTACATCTGCATATTGTTATATTTATATTTTATTATAAACTTTTTTCCAATAAAATAAAAGTTTTCTATACTTCATGACAATTTTTCGTTATTTATACTACTCTATCTCTACATAAAGAAAAGAAACTCATTTTAATTTGAGTTTCTTTATAATTATTATTTATTACATCCAGGTGCTGCCTTCAATATATCATCACTTACGCTATTAAATTTTTTAAAGTTTTCACGGAACTGCTTAACAAGCTCGTATACTTTCTTATCATACTCTTTTTTATCTTCCCAAGTATTCTTAGGTTTTAATATTTCAGATGGTACATTTGGAACCTCTTTAGGAATAAGAACATTAAAGTTTTCATCCTTTTCGAATTCAGCATTTCTCAAATTGCCTTCTATAGCAGCCTTAACCATAGCTCTAGTATAAGATAAATTCATTCTTTTACCTACACCGTATTCGCCACCAGACCATCCAGTGTTAACAAGATATACTTCTGTATTATTTTTTATAATTCTTTCTCCTAATAGTTTAGCATATACTTCTGGTTTCATAAGCATAAAAGGTTCACCAAAACAAGCAGAGAATGTAGCTTTTGGTTTAGTTATTCCTCTTTCTGTACCAGCTAGCTTACTAGTATATCCTGACATAAAGTGATACATAGCAGCTTCTTTAGATAATTTAGATATTGGTGGTATCACACCAAAAGCATCTGCAGTTAAAAATACTACTGTATTAGGATTCCCACCAACTCCACTTATTTCAACGTTTTCGATAAAATCTATAGGATATGCTCCTCTTGTATTTTCAGTTAAAGAATCATCATCAAACATTGGTCTATTATTCTCATCTAAAACTACATTTTCTAGTAATGCTCCAAATTTTAAAGCGTTATAAATTTCTTTTTCCTTTTCTTTATCTAACTTGATAGTTTTTGCATAGCAACCACCCTCAAAGTTAAATACTCCTTCATTACACCAACCATGTTCATCATCACCAATCAGTTTTCTATCAGGATCTGCAGATAAAGTCGTCTTTCCAGTTCCAGAAAGTCCAAAGAATACAGCAGTATCACCATCTTCTCCAATATTAGCTGAACAATGCATAGGAAATACACCCTTTTTAGGTAATAAAAAGTTCATTATAGAGAATATTGACTTCTTAATCTCTCCAGAATATTGACTTCCACCTATTAAAACAATCTTCTTTTCAAAATTAATTATTATAAAGGCTTCAGAGTTTACTCCATCCTCTTTTCCTTTAGATTTAAAACCTGGCGCTACAATTACATTAAACTCAGGTATAAAACTTTCTAATTGCTCTTTTTCATATCTTCTAAATAATTGATTAGACATTAGAGCTTGTGATGCCAATTCATTGACAACTCTTATATTCATGCTATACTCTTTCATCGCTCCAACATAACCATCAAATACATATAAATTCTTAGCGGATAAATAATCTATAACTTGTGAATATAAATTATTGAAAATTTCTTCTTCTATAGGTAAGTTAACCTCTCCCCAATTAATTAAATCATTTACACTTTCTTGTCTTACGATAAATCTATCTTTAGGAGATCTCCCTGTATATTTTCCTGTTTTCACAACAAAAGCCCCACTATTAGCAAGAATTCCTTCTTCATTTTTAATAGCATGAGAAACTAACTCAGCATAGCTTAAATTTCTATAAATTTCCTTATTAGTATTAATTTTTAAATTATTTAAGTTAAAATCCATTTTACTACCCCCAAATATCTTCTAGGAATTAATGTAACACATTTTTTAATTTCCTAATATTATAATACTACTTTTCTATAAAAATGCAACAAATATTTTATTTTTCTTTATGAAATCATATTTTATTCAGATTTATTGCAAGTCGAACTTCATTATACTGCATTTAAAATATTATAACGAGATATAGTACATCACTTTTATCGAATTTTGCTAACTTTTAATATTTTTTTAAATCTAAATTAATATTTAAAATCATCCTTTCATTTTTATTTTTCAATGATGTCATTAATGTAGATATATGTTATAATATAAAATTGATATACTTGTAAATACTTAAATTAATTTATTAAAATAACTCTGAGAAATATTTAAAGGATGTGTGAAAAATTAAGATAAATTCATTTATAGCTATAGTCACTTCAAAAATCATATTAAAATTAAGTACCAAATTATTTAAAGGAGGTTCAAACTTTCCTGGTAAGGTCGCTTTAGCCTTAGACAGAGGTATATTATCAACAGTTGCTAAAGGTTATAAGGTAATTTTAATTACAGGTACTAACGGTAAAACTACAACCACTAGCATGATTTATAATATTCTTAATAAAGCCGGTAAAAATGCTATAACTAATAATACTGGTGCTAATATGAATACTGGAATAGTTGCATCTTTCATTTCTAATTTCAAATTTTCTAATAAGAATAAAGATATGTACGCGGTTATCGAAGTAGATGAAGCTTACCTTAAATTCATAACAAAATATATAAAACCTGAAATAATTACTGTAACTAATCTATTTAGAGATCAGTTAGATAGATATGGAGAAGTACATACTACTTATAATAAAATTTTAGAAGGAATACATAAATCTCCTCAATCTCTACTTGTTCTAAATGGTGATGAGTCTCTACTAGGTAAAATTGATACAAATAACCCTGTAGTTTATTATGGCTTTAATGTTCCTATTAAAGAAAATACAGTTTTAAATATAAATGCAGACAGCAAGTTCTGTAAATTCTGTAAGACTCCTTATAGTTACGAATTTATTACTTATAACCATCTAGGAAAATACCTTTGTGCAAATTGCGGTTATGAAAGACCTGAACTTAAATATCACATTGATGAAATAACAGCTTTAACTACCGAAGGCTCAGAGGTTGTTGTTAATGGAGAAAATTACTTTATAAATCAATCTGGAGAATATAACATATATAATGCTATTTGTGCATTATCTGTAACACTAGAATTAGGTATAGAATCAACTTCAATTAAATCATCTTTACAAAATCAAAAGAGCACTTTTGGAAGGCAAGAGAGTCTAAATATAAATGGAAAAGAAGTAAAAATAATTCTTGTGAAAAATCCTGCTGGTTATAATCAAGCTATAAACACTTTGCTTCTTAATAATAAACCTATAAATTTAGCATTGATGTTAAATGATAATTATGCCGATGGTACAGATGTTTCATGGATATGGGATGTAGATTTTGAAAATTTAAATTCACTAGAAATAAATGATATTATAATTTCTGGTATACGTCTTTATGATATGGCTGTAAGACTAAAGATTGCTAATCTTAAAGAAGAAAGCTTTAAAATCTGTGAATCCGATGATGAGCTTATAAATAATATAATAAGTGCTGAAGCAGAAACCACATATGTACTTGTTACATATACCGCTATGTTGCATCTTAGAAAATTGTTGCATAGTAAAGGCTATATAAATAAAATTTGGTAAGGTTAAGGTGAGTTTATGGAAATTAATATATGTCATTTATATCCTGATTTATTGAATGTTTATGGTGATATTGGAAATATTCTAATTCTTAAACATAGAGCTGAGAAAAGAGGAGTAAATGTTATAATAAAAAACGTATCAATAGGTAATGAATTTAACCCTGAAGATTTTGATATAGTATTCTTCGGAGGTGGTCAAGATTATGAACAGTCCATAGTTTCTAAAGACTTAGTAGAAACTAAGAAACAAGGGATTACCGATTATATAGAATCTGGAAAAGTATTTATATGCATATGTGGAGGATATCAACTTTTAGGAAAAACCTACGAAACTTCTACAGGTGATATTTTAGAAGGATTGGGTGTATTAGATATTTATACTAAAGCTTCTAACGAAAGATTAATAGGCAATTCAATTATATATAATGAATTCTTTAATGAAACCTACGTAGGATTTGAAAATCATTCAGGCAAAACTTACATTGGTGATTTAAATCCTCTTGGTATAGTGAAATATGGATTTGGTAACAATGGTGAAGATAAAAAAGAAGGTTGTGTTTATAAAAATACTTTCTGCACTTATTTTCATGGAAGCTTACTATCTAAAAATCCCGAGCTTACAGATAGACTTTTATCTTTAGCAATAAAAAATAAGTATGGTGAAGTTGAACTTTCTCCTCTAAATGATTCCTTCGAAATTAAAGCTAAAGACCATATTATAAAAAGATTTATAAAATAAATATAGGTTGTTGCAAAGTGATTAAAAATCATTTTGCAACAACCTATTTTCATATTAAATCCCAATAAATAAAATCACTAACTAATAAAAACTTTTATCCTTCTTAAAGGCCAAACTAAAATATTTTATTGAATCACTAACATTTCCCATATCATGATACATGGTGCCTATCTTCATATACCTTTTACATATTTCACTCTTAGTTCCATATTTCATCAGGGCATCTAAAGAAAGCATCATATATGTTTCAGCCATTATATAATTTTTCTTCCTTTCGAATATCATGGCTTTATAGTAATATGCTTTTTCCATTATTGGAACAAGCTCTAGTTCAATAGATAAATCTAGCACCTCTTCTATATAGTTTAACACTAAATCGTAGTAACCATACTCTATCAAGCTTTTAACCCCAGCAATCAAAAATTCACATAACTGCTCTTTATCATTTCTTGGATATTCATTCAAAGCTCTTTCTACATAGTCTAAAGCCTCATCTTTAATTCCATTTTCAAACATAGCTTTTGCAAGATCATAATATGCTCTTGCCTTTTTATCTAACAAGTTATCATATCTTTTTAAAGCTTGTTCTTCATAGTATTTAACTTCATTGCCACCTAAATAAATTTCTATAATAGCTAACACTTTATATATTTCTGCATTTACATACTCATTTTTATTAAATGAAAGTATTTCCTTTAAATCTTCACTAACTTTTTTTGCTTTAATTATATTATTACACATTATATAAATTACTACTTGATTATAAGTTGCCTTTATATATTCTACTGAGTCTTTTTTATCTAATTCAATAAGTTTCTTCCTTACTGTTGATATATAACTACCCGCTTGAGAACATTCACCATTAGTATATAAATATTTTGCTATATACATATAATAATTAATATGTAAAATTTCATCCTTAGACTTTTGACAAGAATTATAATATCTAGGTATGGTAGTGCTTAATTCCGCTGACATACCGTGATTCAAATAGTATTCAAACAGTATTTGAAATAGTTTACAACTCAAATCGTAGTAGTGATACTTTTCTGCATAATCTACATTGTATAGTACATCTTCTAAAGAAATCAATGGCGTCATAGAATTAAATTTTTCAATATTTGCTTCTATCTGTTCTCTTACACCATGTTTTAAATACTCCATATCTAATCCAAGCTTATCAACAATAATTTCTAGAATCCAATCTTCCGGATCAACCTTATTGTTTTCTATACAACTCATTTTAGAAACGGAAATTTTATCTTCACATATATCTTTTAAAGTTAGACCTTTATATATTCTGGTCCTCTTTATTTTTTCTCCAGCCGATAATATTTCCATAGTTATCCCCCATTTTTAAAAATCCGTTAAGCATTTTGTTTCTTCAAGAATCCTAACCCCTTCATCTAAATATTTTCCAGCTTCTTCTTCTCTTCCTAAGTCCATGTAGAATTTTCCTAAGGCAATAGCAATTTCAGCACTTTCCTTATGATAATTCATTTTTTCTGTATAGTTTAAAGCATCTATTAAAGTTCTTTCGGCTTCTTCATACTTTTTCTCTAGTAACTCAATTTTATATTTAAGAATATGGTACTTATACATTAAAGTACAATCTGTTACACTTAAATTTTGCATATTAGATACTATCTGCTCTAGTACCTTTTTTGCATTTATTTCATCTTTTAATTTTATATAGTTATTACAAATCAACATTAAAGTATTAACAGTAGATTCCTCAGAAAGCCTTTCTTTAATAGCTTTAGCATCTAAAAGATATTCAAAGGACCTATCTACATATCCATATTCTGAAAACATTTCTCCTAACCCTGACATTAAATCTGTAATTAAAATACTTTGTTGCCTAGTTCTAAATAGGCTCAAACTTTTTTCAGTGTATGCAATAGCTTGGTTTAAATTACCCTCTTTAAACCTTACTTGTCCAATCTTCATGAATGATTCTCCATAGTTTCTCGAATCCTTTAGTTTTAAAAGTTTTTCTTCAGCATATTTCATATACTCTATTGCTTCTTTATCAATTCCCATTTTATTAAGAGTTTTGCTTATGTAATAATAAACCTTACCCATAGCAACTTCATTATATACATCACTTTCTTCAAACACCTTCTCTGCTTGTTGAAAATAGCTATATGCAGAATGATATGCATCAAGTTCAAGAGTAATTTTGCCTAGAAGCATAAATACTTTAATAATTTCATTACTACAATTATATTTAATATATATATTATTAGCTGAAAGTAGTAACTCCTGAGCTTCATCATATTCTTTTTTCTTTTCATGTATTAAGGCTTTTAAATACAAATTAGTTGCCATATTTAATTGAAGATTATATTTTTCAATATATAAAAATGAATCTTCTAATGCCTTCCAAGCTATCTCCAAATTATTGTTTAATATATTAGATTCCGCAATGTTTTGATAGTATATACAAATCTTACCTGCTTGCGTTTCTTCAGTTTCCATAAGGTGTTCTACCGAAACTTTTAATGCACCTGCTAAATATTCTAACAAGTCCATGCTAGGATTAGATTTACCTGATTCAATTAAACTTATTTGACCAGCAGTTATTCTATCTCCAGCCAGATTTTTTAGAGTTAAATCAAGCTCCTTTCTCCTTTTTTTTATTTTTTCTCCTAAAGATAAAATTTCCATAAATTCATCCTCTTCTCTTAGCAAATGCTTCCTAATTACTTCAGATAATTATACCCCTATATTGTATCATAAACAAACAAAATACACAAAAATAAATGTCTTAAATTTTTATTAAATGTGAGTTAATTTAATTAGTTTTATTGTATTAAATTAAACTTTATTTAAAATAAAGATAGCTAGAGCAGAAAATCTGCTCTAGCTATCTTAAAGGAACCATTGCTTTATTAAACATACCTTCAGCTCTATGTTGAAACCTCTTAGCCTTTTTCCTTAATTTTCTTTTAGTTCTTCCATCCATTGAAGGCATTACGTAATTAACAGCTAAGGCTAAACTTGCTATCAACACCATAATCTTTAATAACATTTTCATAAAATACACATCCCTTCTCATTGTATACTTATCTACCTAAAATTCCATAGAATTTTTCATATAAATAAATATTTTAGGTTTCAATAATATTTACTTATTCATAATTAGTAGATCTTAAGTATGTTTATAGGATGCTCATATTTCTAATTTATATGCCTATAATTAATTTATTTTAAGTTTTTAATTAATTCTAATATAATTTTATCCTTAACCTCTATAGGTACACATTTTAAATGCTTTTCTCTCTCTTTTATGTCTATACTATTTAAGTGTTCTATTATTCTGGTAATTGGATATTCATCTTCAATTCCTATAGTACTATCAACATCTATACACATAACATTACTAATATTTTTCTTAATAATTTTAGAAAGTTTATTTTTAACATCACTAGTAGAAACCCTTAAAGTATTGTTTCTAATAGCTTTATCCACTACAGAATCAAATTCTACCTCAGCACCACTTTTTGCCAACTCATCTGCAATATCGTTATATAAATCATTAGTATGACTATCTACCTTAACAAATATAATTTTTATATTTCCTTCTTTTTTTAACTTGTTAATAACTTCATAGTATTCCTTTGATAAAACTGTATTTCTCTCCCATGTACCTGTTGCATGTTGACAGACTCCAGCATAATCATAAAATAATACTATTTCTCTATAGTTATTATCTAATGCATATTTTACACCATTTATAGCAGCCTTAAGCTCTCCATTTACTTGCCTTTGGTTGCACTGATTATTCTTGCCTCCACCATAGTTGACATATGTAATTATATCCTTTTCAACTACAAGTACCCCATATCCAAACCTTTCTGTAGATATGTTATAGCTACCATCAACATATATATGAGGCACATCTAAAGGATAGTTGTCCATACCTTTCTTTAATTCTGAACTATTATCTAAATAATCTTTTGCCTCTTTTTCTGTTAAAAAACTCTTATATATAGCACCTTTCGCTCCTTTTACATATGAAAGACACTCACTCCAACTTTTAACAATAATATTATTAACGTCCACATTATTATTAAAATCTCTTCCTTTTTTTATTGCATAGTATTTAATTGCCATAATAACCCCTACCTTAAACGTAGATTTATTTAGTAAAAAATACTATAGTCTTTTTTATAGATATTCTTACTACATCCACTATTTTTCTTATTTCTTTTGCTCCAAACTTGTCATTTAGTAAAATCATAGCTTCCCTAGAAACCTCTATAATATTGCTCTGACCTTCCCAATTATCAAGAATTATTTCTTCCGGAATATCACAAAGCACCTTTTGAAGTATAAAAAATGTAACTGCTAAATCATCAATTTTACCTATAATAGGTAATGTATCTGGCAATATATCTAAAGGAAACAAAAGATATCCTAAAGCAATAGATATATTAAACTTTACCTCTTTTGCTACTCTTTTATCCTTATATAATCTCATAAATAAAGCAATTATATCCGGTATCATCACTACATAGGGATACATCTTCTCATGTTTTGCAGAAAATCTTTCTTTAAATTCTTTTCTAAACCTTCTATAAGTATACTCTTTATGGCTATCTAAATTTTTTTTATTACATTCTACATTGTAAATTGGAACTTCTTCTTCATTTTTACCATTAGATTTATCATTTTCATTTTTAAAATTAAAATTACTAACCTCTGCTTCAAGTCCATACGGAATTATAGATAAATTTTCTAATTTAAAATTAACCATTGGTATAACTTTACACAACTTATATAAATCTATATTTATCATATCGTCAGTAAATTCTATACCAAAATTAACTACTTTCGAGCTAATTACTTTTAATGCTACATTTACAATACCTTTAAATATTTTAAGACTTTTTACATTAATTTTATCTATACTTAAATATAACTTATTATTCTCAACTTTATTTATAGATATATAAACAGAAAAAGGAATAGATACTTTATGCTTATAACTTCCAACTACATTAATATTTTTATCTACTAATATTTTGTCAATTTTAAGTCCTTCAACAGGTACATAGTCTCTTAATAAATCTACAACAATACTGTATAAATCTTTTTCTGTTATTGAAATTTTTATATTAGATATCTTCATTTTATTTTACCTCCAATTGTACTTTAATTTTATTATAAACAGAGTTCTTTGTTTCAGAGGGAGGTTTTTATCCCCTCTGAATAAAAATCGTTATCCAAGGACGTAGTAACTCTTTACCCCCATTTTGAAAAAGATAGAAGTATTAGAGCTGGTAGTCATCAGGTAGAATATGTTTATAAATATACCGAATTTCTATATTAAAACCAAAAGGACATACCTCAATTATACAACATAATTAAAAACAGTACATCCCTCAATCCATATATTTATTAAATTACACATTGAATAATTAAATTAATTTTTTCCAATAAATTAATTTCATAAAATTTGACTGGTTTTCTAGTTTTATGATCATATAGCACTCTTATTATAGGCCTATCGGGGAACCCTTTGTTCTGACTTATAACATATCCTTCTACTCCATTAGAAAGTTTAACACAACATCCTAATGGATATACTGAAAATGTTTCTTTAAATGTACGTACTAATTTTTCATCAAACTGACTTCCTGATCCAGAAAGTATAAGCTCATAAGCTTGATTAGGCTCAAACTTTTTTCTATAGCTTCTATCACTAGTTACCGCATCATATACATCGCATATTCCTACGATCTTACCAAATCTTGAAATTTGATCCCCTTGCAATCCATAAGGATACCCTTTTCCATTAATTTTTTCATGATGCTGCTCTACACCTTCAATTGCACTAGCTGGAATTTTATAATTTTTACTTAATATTTCCCCACCATAAATTGGGTGTTTCTTCATGACTTCAAACTCCTCATCAGAAAGCTTACCATTTTTATTAATTATACCTGCAGGCACTTTTATTTTTCCTACATCATGTAACATTCCACATATACCCAATTCTCGCACTGTCCACTTTTTCATTCCAAGGCTCATTCCTAAAAACACTGACATAATTCCAGTATTTATACTATGCAAAAATGTATAGTTATCATGAGTTTTTACATCATTTAAACATTTATTCACATCTTCAATTTCCATTATATAATTCAATAACTGATCCATATTTTCTAAATATTCATCTCCACATGAACCAACTATACTTCCTATACCCCTTGATATATTCTTTAAACTTTTCATAGTTGCTTGTTTTAGTACTATTAGTTTTTCATCTATTATGTCTATATCTTCTAATCGTTCATCCTCAATATAAACATAATATACTCCTAACTCTTCAAGTCTTTTTATGTATACACTACTAAGACTCATACCAGCTTTTAACAATATTCTTCCATCATCCCCATATACATGTTTACCAAGTATATCTGATTCATTAACTCTACATATATGCTCTAATCTCATGATTCTCCCCCAATTATGTACTATTGATATTCCTCACATTTTCCTTTTATATCAATAAAAACTTTTTCTAAAGCTTCCTTAATTCTTGTACATACATTGTTTAATCTATTATTTAGCACATTATGATCTTCATCGTAATCAAAAGTAACAATCCATGTAGGATTAAATTCCTCATCATAAATTTCTATAGAGTCAACCAAATCAGTTAAACTTTCATCATCGAACAAATCATATATGGCTGAAAATTCCCACTCTTCTACATCTTTATTAGTATCAAAATATAAATTTACCTTTTCGCCATCATAAAATAGTTTAGTAATATATTCTGCACCTTCGTTAACCTCATAGCTTCCAAGCTCTCTTGTAAAAAATTTTGTCTCTTTATCCTTTTCCATTAATACAATAGCAGAAAAATCCATTATCATACCCTCCTATTTTTTTGTAATTTATTTACATAAATTACTTTAAATGCTATAATTGATTATATCTTTAAAGGAGTGTGAATTATGAATCTTGTAAAAAATCTTAAAAAATTCAAAACTCTTTCCCTCATATCTTTAATTATTATAATTACTATTTATATAATTGTTTTTAGTTACACTAACTTTAAATGTAAAAACTTAGATTATGCTATAAAAAAATACTCCACTTCTGGTATTTTTAATAAATATAAATTATATTCCCTAGAAGACTTTAAGATTAAGTTTTCAGATGGTAATATATGTATAGCGGAAGTGAATGGCATAGAAGGAAAAAGCCCATATAAAACCACAACTTATAATCTTCACTTGGTAAAACATAAATCTGGCAAATGGAAACTATCTGAAATTTCTCCTAATAACAATTGATTTTTCCTATAAACACAACTATTTTAGTATACCTTAGTAACCATAAATATACAACAATAAACAACTCCCCTTAAGATAATATTTATCGTTACCTTAAGGGGAGCATTTGTTCTTCCTATCTTATTTCTGCTAATACACTTAATAAGTAATCATACATTCTATCTAGTGAAGAAATACTTACATGCTCATCTGGTGTGTGAACATCAAAAATATTTGGCCCAAAGGAAATCTGATCTATATTCCCATTAAATTTATCTCCAATTAATCCACATTCAAGTCCTGCATGAATTGCAGATATTTCTGCTTTATTACCAAATTTATTTTCGTAAACTTGTTCAAATATAGTTCTAATTTTAGAATCTGCATTATACTGCCACTCAGGATAATCTGATTCAAGTTCTATAACACAATTCATTATTTCTGCAAGTACTGTAATTCTATCTACAATTGATTTTTTTAAAGAAGCTACTGAACTTCTAACTGCATTGTCAAATTCCACAGATTCACTAGTAGTAGTTACCACACCTACATTGGTAGAACTTTGTACTAACCCTGGTATTGACATACTCATAGTTTGAACTCCATTTGGTATTAAGAATAATGTTCTTATTACTTTCTGTCTAGTATCATCGCAGAATACTTTATCTACAGGATTAGTAACTTCATAAGTTAATTTCAAATCATCATCTATACCTTGTAATTCATTTATAAATATAGATGACCATTCTTTTATTTTTTCTTCAACTTTAATTACATCTTCTGGTCTTACAGCTATAATAGCATCTGCTTCTCTTGGAATAGCATTCATTTTAGCTCCTCCATTTAAAGATGCTAGTTTAAAGTCTACAACTGAATTAAGATCCATTAAGAATCTACCCATCATTTTATTGGCATTTCCTCTTTCTTTCTTAATTTCCATACCAGAGTGTCCGCCTTTAAGTCCTCTTATTTTAATAGCTAATGAACTATAGTTTCCTTCTATATTCTCATAATTTGTTGGCACAGAGAATCTAAGTCTAACTCCCCCTGCACAACTTACTAATAGTACTCCTTCTTCTTCAGAGTCTATATTTATTAATATTCTTCCATTTAAATGTTCTGGGTTTAAATTTGTAGCTCCACCCATTCCTGTTTCTTCTTCAGTAGTAATTAATACTTCTATAGGAGGGTGAGCTATTGTTCTATTATCAAGAATTGCAAGAGCATAAGCTACCGCAATACCATTATCCGCCCCTAATGTAGTTCCATTAGCCTTTATAAAGTCATCGTCAATAATAAATTCTATTGCATCCTTTTCAAAGTCATGTTCAGTTCCTTGATTTTTTTCACAAACCATATCCATATGTCCTTGTAAAATCACTGTTGGAGCATTTTCATAACCACTAGTAGCTGGCTTCTTAATAATAACATTTAGTGCTTTGTCTTGTATAACTTCTAAATTTCTGTCCTTGGCAAACTTAACTAACCAATCGCTAATAGCCTTTTCATTTCCTGAACCTCTTGGTATTTCATTCATCTCTTTAAAAAATTTGATTGCCTCAAAGCTTTTTAAGTTTTTTAATGTTTCTATCATTTTAATCATCCTTTCCTTAAAAGAAAATCATCTTTAATCCAAATAATATCAAAATTATGCCTCCAATGTAATCAGCATATTTTCTTAATATATGGATTTTTCTTAGATACTTTGCTATTATAAATGCTAATATACTCATAAAAAATGTTATCATACCAACAATAGCAGTAAAGAGTGTTAAGGTTACCATACTTTCTATCCTTGAGAAAGCAATAAATCCAATTACTATTGCATCAATACTCACAGATATCCCTAAAATGAAGTACATTTTAAAGGTTATGACAATACTTTCTTCTTTTTCTATCATACCTTCCTTTATCATAAGTATACCAACTATTGCAATTACTATTCCCCCCATAACTGCAGGGACGGAAGCAATATTCTCTGTAAATATTTTACCACCAAATCCTCCTAAAATAGAAAACAAAAATTGGAAAAAACCAAAAGAAATTGCAAAAGAAAACTTTTGTCTTGCCTTAGCCCCCCTGTTTAAGCCAATAGCTATTGCAACACCAAAAGCGTCTAATGAAACTGCTAAGGCTATGAATAGCAATTCTTCTATTGCCATAAAAGACCTCCTACAAATACAATAATTTAATATTATCATAAATTTATATTTTCAATAAAAACATTAATATTAATATTATAATTCTAACTTTTCAAAATTATGATTATAAATTAAATTATTTGTACTATAATAATTATTACTTTTAAATATACAGTTGTCAATTAGAAATATAGTGTTAAAATATATTCATGAGTTTTATTATATGAGGTGATAACATTGATTACAATATTTAAAAGTGATACCTCGGGCCGTCTCACAGAAATCGATTCTATAGAACATGGCTCTTGGATTAGTATGATTAATCCATCCGATGAAGAAGTTCTTCTAATTACACAAAAACTTAACATTCCTCAAGATTTTATAAGAGCTGCCTTAGATGAAGAAGAGGGTTCAAGAATAGAATTTGAGAATAATGCTACTCTTGTAATTATAGATATTCCATTCACTGAAATGGATGATAATTCATTAACTTACGATACATATCCATTAGCAATAATATACACTGAAAGCGTAATTATAACCGTATGTCTTAAAAACAGTCCTGTATTATCAGATTTTACCATTGAAAAAATCTATTCATTTTATACTTTTAAGAAAGTCAGATTTATGCTTCAAATATTATATAGAGCATCAAATTACTAT
Organism: Clostridium sp. UBA7503; assembly: GCF_002477055.1. NCBI lineage: Bacteria > Bacillati > Bacillota > Clostridia > Eubacteriales > Clostridiaceae > Clostridium > Clostridium sp. UBA7503. The sequence goes on along the minus strand of NZ_DLNT01000008.1, from coordinate 43,565 downwards.
TTATTATACCTAAGACAAATAAATAGAAAGAGTCTTTTGGTTGAAAAAACCCTTTATAAATCTTTAAAAAATAGAGAATTAATTCAATTATTTGCTCTTCAAAAATCCTTAGTATATTTCTCTACATCTTTGAAATCTAATGATTTAACCTTAGAAAAACTTTTAAAGCAGGAAATCCTTACAAAATATGATGAGGATAGAGATATTTTAGATGATGTTATGATAGAAAATCGTCAAGCTATAGAAATGTGTAGTATATATAGTGATGTCCTCACTGGTACTATGGATGTGTTTGCTTCTATAATTTCTAATAATCAGAACCAAGTTATGAAATACTTAACATCTGTAACTATAGTTATTTCTATTCCAACTTTAATATCAGGTCTTTTAGGTATGAATGTAGGTGGAATACCTTTTTTCAATGCCTCTGATGGATTTCTGTATATGTGTATAATTGTAGGATTAATAACTTTAGCCGTTACCTATTATCTTAGAAAAAAAGATATGTTTTAATTAATAAAAACCCAATAAAAATCTAGTATGTAATTATAAAGGTATTTATGGATAATTGTATACTAGATTTTATATTGAATCCCCTCTTGTAACATTACCTAATTATATTTCATATACTATATTTGATAATATTTTTATATGAGGTATATAATGCAATATATTAATGTTCCCTTTAATATTCCTACAAGAGTAGATGACATGATCAATTCTGAAGATAATATGTCAGCCTATGTTAGAGTTGCTCACCTTGCAGCTAGAGCCCCTAATGTAGATATTTATGTAAATGATAAACTAACAATACCTGATCTTGAATATAGAGATTTTACAAACTATATTAAACTTCCTTCCGGAACTTATAACATAAAGGTATATAGAGCTAATAGTACTGATTTTCCCTTGGCAGATGTAGATATTTTTATAGCACCCAAAAGTGTAACTACTATTGTAGCTTACATGCAAAGAAGAATGTTAAGCTTATACCCTGTGGATGAGACTCCATTAACATCTACAACTGACGGCAAAGCTAAAATTAGAATTGCTCAGTTTATTGAAAATATTCCACCTGTAGATGTAGTTCTTTCTAATGGTACTGTACTTTATAAAAATGTAAACTTTAAGGACATAAGAAATTATATTGAACTACCTATTGGTAGATATACTATGTTATTAAAATTAGCTAATACAGATATTGATATGTTATATGTTCCTAATATAAATCTAAAATCAGATAAATACTATACTCTTTATTTGATTGGTTTAGTTAATAATTTCCCAACACCACAGATGTTAATTCCTTTAGATGGAATAAGTTATTTAAATATATAAATTTTACTTCTTTAGTCTCTAAATCTTTATTAATTAATCTTTACACATTAACGTAAAAGCTAGCCACAAGCTAGCCTTTGCGTTTAATTTTTATTTGACTACTTTAATTATTGTCCTGCATATTGTAATTTATACAAATTACTATAAAGCCCTTTTTGCTCTAATAGTTCTGAATGACTTCCAATTTCACGTATCCTACCCCTGTGCATTACAATAATTTTATCTGCATTTTTAATAGTTGACAATCTATGTGCTACTACTATAGTAGTTCGTCCTTTAGTTAATTTATTTAGAGCATCTTGAATTAAACTTTCTGTTTCAGTATCTATGTTAGCTGTAGCTTCATCTAAAACTAAAATTGGTGGGTTAAAAGCTAATGCTCTAGCAAATGCAATCAGTTGTCTCTCGCCTTGAGAAAAGGTTGTTCCTCTCTCATTAACCTCAGCATTATATTTATCTGGTAACTTTTCAATAAATATATTTGCGTTTACATATTTACATGCTTTTACAATCTCTTCATCTGTTATATTCTCATTATTTAATCTTACATTTCCTTTTATATCACCAGCAAATAGAAATACATCTTGAAGCACTGTAGCTACATTTTTTCTAAGTTCGTCCTTAAACATTTCTTTAATATTAATTCCATCTATTAGGATTTCACCCTTTTGAATATCATAAAGTCTAGTTATGAGACTTATTATTGAGGCTTTTCCTGCTCCCGTTGCTCCAACAAAGGCTACCGTTTCACCTTTTCTAATTCTAAAGCATACATCTTTTAATACCCAATCTTCATCATTGTAGGCAAACCAAACATTTTTAAATTCAATATCCCCTTGGGCACGTCCTATATATTTAGGCTCCTGTGGGTTTTTAATTATAGAATCATTATCTAATAACATAAATATACGCTCTGAAGATGCCATAGAAGACTGAAGTATATCAAATTTTTCAGATAAATCAAATATTGGTTGGAATAATTTTTGTATATATATTACAAATGCATATAACACTCCAAATTCTAATGTTAAATTTAGGACTGCTGTACCACCAACCCAAATTAATATGCATAGAGCTAATTGATAAGTCATATCCATAAGTGGTCTAAATATAGCGAATACTTTAATTTGCTCCATTGCAGCAGTGGAATATGATGTATTAATTTCATCAAATTCACTATACTTCTTACTTTCAACTCCAAATATCTGTACAGTCTTCATACCACTTATATTTTCAGACAAATTAGAGTTAATTCTAGATAATCTAGTTCTTACTTTCCTATAAGCTTCTCTATCATATTTTCTAAATATAAAGGTTAAAGCAACTACTAATGGAAGGGTTATAATTGATACTATTCCTAATTTTATATCTAATAGAAACATAGCAATTACAATGCCACTAACAAGAAATAAATCTTTGATTAAATATACTAAAACAGATGTGTACATTTCATTTAAGGTTTCTACATCATTTGTGATTCTAGTTACTAATCTTCCCACTGGACTCTTATCAAAGAAAGATAATGATAAACTCTCTACATGCTTAAATATTGAAGCTCTTATATTATATACAATCCTTTGTCCAGTATACTGTAACAAATAAATTTGAATATAATTTAGTATAAATATTACTATATAAATTAGCAATATTTTAACAGCACTCCACTTTATCAAATCTAAATCATTAGTTCTTAATACTTTTATATCTTTTATGGTTATTTTATGAGCTTTAAATTCATTGTTATCTTGAAAAAACTTTTCACCTGATATTTCATAGGCTTTGTTTTTCCTTGGTTCACCCTCTATAACATAGGGCTCATTATTCCCATTATATACTATTGAAGCTCTTATTGATCCATCTCTTTCTCCCCTTACTACATATTTATCTCCTATGACTATGGAACTATTTTCAGCTTTTTCTATAATAGAATATTTTCCACTTAAAGGATTAATATTATTATCTATAACATTTTTTATTATGAAGGGAACAAACAAATCTAAGCACACCACTAAAAACATTATAATTACTACTATTCCCATTAAGCCTGTATATGGAAATACAAATTTTAAGAGCCTTTTCATCAAAAGGGAGTCATATTGCTTATCTAATACTTCATCTTCCTGATTAAAGTCTTCCATAATTATATCTCCTCCTCTTCCATAATTTCTTGCTCAATCTGTTGTTTTTCATATATATCTTTATAAATTCCTGGCATATTTTTAAGTTCTTCATGTGTTCCTTCTTGAACAATTTCTCCTTGTTCTAGAACTATTATATTATGAGCATCTTTAATTGCTGAAATTCTATGAGATACTATAATAGAAGTTTTCTTCTTCATTACACCTTTTAAATTCTCAAGAATTATAGCCTCAGTTTTTGCATCTACTGCTGATAAACAATCATCTAAAATTAGAATATCAGGATCTTTAATAAGAGCTCTAGCTATAGAACATCTTTGTTTTTGACCTCCTGAAAGAGTAGTTCCTCTTTCTCCCACTATAGTTTCAAACTTCTTTGGAAAATCTATTATATTATCATAAATATCTGCCTTTTTAGTTGCATCATGTATTTTTTCAATATCTACTTCATGAAATACAAGTCCTATATTTTCAGCTAAGCTAGTGGAAAACAAAAAAGAATCCTGTGATACAAACCCAATATTAGTTCTAAGACTATTTAAAGATATTCTATTTATATCTTTATCTCCTATAAAAATCTTTTCATCTTCCACATTATAGAGTTTAAGCAATAAACTTATAAGAGTACTTTTACTACTTCCAGTCTTACCCACAATCCCAAGAGTTTCTCCTTGCTTTACTCTTAAGTTTATATTTTTAAGAGCTGATGTTGTTGTGTTATTGTAGCTAAAAGTTAAATCCTTTATAACTATATCACCTTGTAATTTATCCACATATGATGTACAACAATCCACTATATCAGGTTTTGTATTTAAGACTTCTTCTATTCTTTCAAGGGATGCAAATCCTCTTTGTAAATTATTAATTACTTGTCCTATAGCCATCATTGGCCAAACTAAGTTTCCAAGATACATGTTAAAGGTCACAAAGTCCCCAAGAGATATTTTCCCTAAAACTACAAAAGTTCCCCCCACTACTATTAGTAATGCAAAGCTTAAGGATGAAATAAATTCTATCAAAGGAAAGAATATTCCCCAAATTCTTATAAACTCCATATTTATTTGAAAATTTTTATCATTTTCTTCTATGAACTTTTCATATTCCCTTTCCTCTTGAACAAAAGATTTAACTATTCTAATCCCAGAAAAATTTTCTTGAACTATATCTGTAAGTTTTGAAAAACATCTTTGTACCTTTGTGAATTTTCTGTGTATTCTTTTACCAAATTTTTGAGATATAAATGCTACAAAAGGAAGTGGGATTAATGATAACAAGGTAAGTGGTACATTAATAGTTAGCATTATAATAATAGTGGCAATAGTCAATACTACTGCATCAAAAAACATGATAACGCCAGGACCTAGTGCCATTCTTACAGCATTCAAATTATTTGTTGCTAAAGCCATTAGATCTCCAGTTTTTCTTTCATTGTAAAAATTAGAAGATAATCCTTGTAGATGCTTAAAAAATTTACTTCTTATATCGTACTCTATTTTTCTTGAAGTACCATTTACATATATTCTCCACATAAATCTTCCAATAGCTATAACAGATGCTATAGCTAATATATATACTATAGATTTGACTAAAGTATTTTTATTAGCACTTCCTAAGGCAAAACTATCTGTTAAAAAACCTAGAATTTTTGGTGGAACAAGCTGTAAAAAGTCTACTAGTATAAGAAAAAATATCCCTATAAAATATCGTTTCTTATATTGCTTTGCATACTTTAATAGTTCTTTAATTTTATCCATATTCCCCCCTAAATTATAAATCTCCCCTATAATTTTAGAAATAATTAAATTTATACTACATATATATTATACAATAAATTACCTTTTATTTAAATATATTCAATTCGAAATACGAAACTTTTATATATTAAAATAGATTCACTATGTTACTAATGAAAAAGTTCCATAAGCTAATAAGCTTATGGAACTTTTTAATCATATAAATCTTTTTTTATTATCTTAAATACTTCTAGCGCCTCTTCTATCTTTGACTTTAATAACTTTTTTTTATGTTCAAACTCTTGAATTCCTTTATTTGTAATCTTATATATCTTCTGAGACTTTTTTTCTTCATCCCAACTACCTTCAATAAATCCTTGTTTCTCCAGTTTTTTAAGCATTGGATATATTCCACCCGTACTAGGTATCCAAGATCCATTAGTACGCTTTCCTATTTGATGAGATATATCATTTCCATTAGTAGGCCCCTGAACCAATATATATAATGTGTATATNNTAATCCTTTAGTAAACACTTGGCCTACTGCTTCATTTTCTGTTTTTACCTTTCTAAGTTCTTGTAATTTTCTTTTATATTCTTCATAAAGCTTCTTTTCTTCAGCTTTTATATCATTTAAATCTCTCCCTAATTCATCCTCCACCATATCAACCTACTCCTTTTCATAGATAAGTACTCCTATGAATCCTGGTCCTGAATGAACACCTGATACTGGACTTAGATAACCTCCGAAATTTACGAAGTTAGCATTTTTATGAGCTTTAAATTTATCTAGCAATGTCATAGCCTCTGCCTCTGCTTCACCATGCATTATATGAATATCATATTTTTTATCATTTAATTTTGATACTACAACATCATAAATTTTATTCAAAGATTGTTTTCTTCCTCTAACCTTTGCATAAGTATAATACTCTCCTTCCTTATCTACACTTACAATTGGTTTGAGATTTAAAAATTGAGCTATAGTTCCAGCTACCTTTCCAATTCTTCCTCCTCTTATAAGGTATTCTAAGGTTCCTATAACAAAGTATATATTTATTCTCTCAGTTATTTTAGGAAGTTCTGATATTATTTCATCAAAACTTTTTCCTTGTTTAATCATTTCTGCTGACTCTTCAATAAGTATAGTTTCTCCCTTAGATATAGACTTAGAATCATGAACATAAGTCTTAATCTCAGGATGATCCTCTGATATTAGTTTAATGGCATTATTAAACCCTGATAGTTTTGAAGAAATTGTCACTACTATTGCGTGAGTATATCCTTCTTTTTTTAATTCATCATACATTTCCTCCATATCTCTCATGGATGGTAATGAAGTGGTTGGTGCATTAGTTTCCAAAGTATCATACACATATTTAGATGTAATATCTACTCCATCACTATACTCCTTATCCCTATATATTATCTTAAAAGGCAATACCCTTACATTATACTTATCTACTATATCCTTAGTAATATCACTAGCACTGTCAGTAATTAAAGCTATTTTTTCCATATTTATCACTCCTACATCTGTTCTATTATCATTATATATCAGTATTGAGTATATTATCAATAGTGATATATCAGAAGTGATAATATTATATGCATTTTTTTAAAATTTAATTATTTTTATTGATAATTTATTTTCAAAATTAAATTCTATGAACTTCTTCCTTAATAGAATTTAAAACCTCTTCTAAACTCTCATTCTCCACAAGTACTCCATCTACCCTAGCAATATATTTATGACTGCATAAATTACATGCACCTATACACATATTTTCTGTTATTTCATTCTCATCATCAATAACTTTTTTTAATTCCTCTACTAATTTTTCCTGTCCCTCATTACACTTACATGTACTAATCTTTTTTCCCATAGTTTTTTAATCCTTTCAACCGTTATTCATAAATTATATAATTATTATATACTATAGTCCTATATTTACAACCATCATTAAATTTGATTTTCATGGAAAATTATAGGCGTATACTATAAAGTACACGCCTTCTTTTACATTATATAATTATTTATTATTCATAGCACCGTATATAGTTTCTACATTGTATTTTAAAGCATTGGAAAAAGATTTTCCGTCCTCGTTACTATGTAGAGTATAAATTTGTTTAGTCTGTGCTCCCACTTCTTTAGCTAAAGTATCTGAAAGTTGAGTACTAATTAATTTTTCAACAAAAATAGTTTTTATATTATTCTCTTTACAGTATTCTATAAGATTTTGCAATTCCTTTGGTGATGGTTCTCCTTCTGCAAAAACTCCCTCTATACTCTTTTGTATAAGGCCAAAATCTCTACATAAATACCCAAAGGTTGCATGACCTGTGACAAAATTTTTATTATCTAGTTCTTTGAACTTTGGACCATACTCCTTAATTATGCTATCTATTTTTTCATTAAACTTCTTAAGGTTTTCTTCATAATACTCTTTATTTTTAGCATCCTTTTCTACCAAAGCATTTTTAATATTTTTACCTTGAATCTTTGCTTCATTTAATCCAAGCCAAGTATGAGGATCCTTTCCTGAATGATTATGTTCCCCATGTTCTTCAGCTTCTTCATCAGCATTAATAAGGTCCACATCTTTGCTAGCTTCCACAACTATTAGTTCTTTCCCACTTATAGCTGCTTCTACATCCTCAATCCACGATTCCATACCAGCTCCATTATAAATGAATATATCAGCCTCTTCTATGGCCTTCATATCCTTAGCCTTAATGTCAAAGTCATGAGGTTCACTACCTTCCGGAATAACATTTTCTATGCTAACCTTATCTCCACCTATCTCCTCAGTTAAAGCCTTCATACCATAAAAGGAAGTAACAATATTTATCGTATTATCCTTTTCTTCATTATTCTTTACCTCTCTATTAGAACATGCTGTCAACATAACCACTATCAAAGTTAACGCTCCTAAAACCTTTAATTTCTTCATAATTTTCTCTCCTTCAATTGAAAATGATTTTCATAAGTAGTATAATTATATCATATTCAATGTTATTATCAACACTGACCTATAACTATTCTGTAATAGGTCAGTGTTAATAATTTGCATATATTACATTTTTAAATATTGTCACATTAATAAAAATTCATTCATTCTTACATAATTTTTATTTTATTTTATTTAAACCATAGCTATAATATGTAAAATTATGGCTAGACTTATAATTGTAGAAAGGAGCAACACTAATGATCAAAATTAAAGACCTATGTTTTTCATATAATAATTCTAAGCCCTATATTATTGATAATCTTTCGCTAAACATAGATAAAGAAAGTTATGTATCCATAATTGGTGCTAATGGTAGTTGTAAAAGTACCTTAATAAAGTTAATTTTAAATCTACTTACTCCTCAAAAGGGAAGTATTAATTTAACCTCTAAAAAAATTGGATATGTTCCTCAAATAGTGGAAAGTTTTAATAGTTCTTTTCCTATAACCGTTTGGGAAATGCTTAATGCTCATAGGAATGTTCTTAAAATTAAAGATAAAGAATCAATCACTGAAGCTCTAAATAAAGTGGGTATGCTTGAGTATAAAAATTCTCTTATTGGAAACTTATCTGGAGGTCAAAAACAAAAGATTTTTATTGCAAGAGCTATATTAGCTAATGAAGACATATTAATTCTCGATGAACCTTCCACTGGAGTTGATAGTAAAAGCATGAAAGAAATATATGGGCTTATAGCCTCTTTAAATAAAAAGAATGGAGTTACCGTTATATCTGTAGAGCATAACTTAGAAACAGCTCTTCAAAATTCATCCCATATCCTTACCATGGAGAATGGATTTGGAACTCTATATACATCTGAAGAGTACATAAGGAGGATTTCTAATGTTTCAATATGAGTTTATGCAAAATGCCTTTTTAGCAGCCATATTCATATCCATACTATGTCCTATTGTAGGAGTATTCTTAGTGCTTAAAAGACATTCCATGATGGGTGATACCTTGGCCCACTCTGCCTTTGCCGGTGTTGCTATAGGCTTAGTAATGGGATTTAATCCAATAATATGTGCATTTATATTTACAACCATATGTGGTTTATCTATAGAATTTCTTAGAGACTACTACAAAAAATATGCAGAACTTATTCTTTCTATAGTTCTAACCTTTAGTGTTGGTATAGGAATTACTCTTATAAGCACTGGAAAAGCTTCCGGAAACGTCAATAGCTATTTATTTGGAAGCATACTAACCGTTACTAAAGCAGACTTAATTATTATGGTTATTCTTAGTTGTATATCTATTGTGGTTATATACTTTTTATATGATAAGCTTCTTTATACTACCTTTGATGAAGAAGGCGCTAAAATTTCTGGTATAAATGTAAAAGCAGTAAACTATATATTTTCTTTACTTGTTGGAGCTACCATTTCTGTCTCTATACGTATAATGGGTATTCTTGTAATGTCATCAATGATTGCACTACCTGTAGCTACCGCTCTTCAACTAGATAAAGGCTTTAAACCTACTTTATTACTATCTATCCTTTTTGGGTTCATAGATATAATCTTAGGCCTTGTTTTTTCATATATACTAAATTGTGCTCCTGGAGGTACTATAGCCTTAACCTCTGTTTTTATATTAATAGTAATTATTATATTTAAATCTACTTTTAAACCTAGAAATTAAAATATAAATAGCTATAATCTTAAAATACTAAGATTATAGCTATTTAATATAGTAATTATAAATCCAATCCATTATGTTAAAGTTTTTAAATATCCTTTAACTTCTTCTGTAGTAAATGCAGCATCTACAGAATCCATGTATATCTTTTTATAGTCTTCATAGGTCATATTTACAATCTTACCTATACTTTCACACTCACCAGTTACATTAGTAGCAGAAACAGTTCTATTATCAGTATTAAATGAAACTCTTATGCCATCTTTATAGAATTTAAACAATGGGTGTTCTTCATAATTTTTCACAGCTTTTGTTTGCATATTACTAGTCGGACACATTTCTAAGGTTACATTATTTTCTTTAACTAAGTCATATGCTTCCTTAAGGTCTCTTATTGCTACTCCATGACCTATTCTCTCTGCTTTAAGTAGTTTTATAGCATCTACCACATTTACTCCTATACCTGTTTCTCCTGCATGTATAGTAACTCTATAGCCATATTCTCTAGCTACCTTTATTACATCTACAAACGCCTTAGCAAAGCCTTCATTTTCTGCTCCACAAAGATCTATAGCCACTACACCTTTTCCTAAGAATTTCTTTCCTGCTTCAACTACTGTAGATGCACTATTTGCACCATTATGTCTTAAGCAAGATAAGATTAAATTAGCCTTTATATTAAAGTCTTTTTCACCTTGTCTAATTCCATCTAATACACTTTCAATAACTTCTTCTAATGTTAATCCCTTTTCTGTATGTAAAGTCGGTGCATACCTAATTTCTATATACTTTACATTTTCTTCAGCTGCATCTTCTAAAAGTTCATAGGTAATCCTTCTTAAACTTTCCTTACTCTGCATTATCTTTATTGGAATGTTAAATCTATCTAAATATTCCACTAGTGATTTACACTCTAATGGAGCTTCTAATAATTCCCTCAATTGTTCTAAATTATAAGTTGGTATTTCTATATTTTCTTTTGTAGCTATATCTAATATAGTTTTGGGTCTAACACTTCCATCTAAGTGACAATGTAATTCTATTTTTGGCAATGCTTTAAAGTCCATAACTCATACCCCTTTCTATTTTGTTGTATATTATCATATTCTTCTTTAAATATCAACCAGTTAGTTAAATTATACTAAAATTAAAGTTAAATTACTACATTTTAGTAATCATTACATTTTACTTATAGAAATTCTCTATACTAATTTCAATATATTGACTTACACTGTTAATTTATATACTATATGTTATGGAGATATAGTCACTATAAGGAGGCAACACTGTGAAAAAAAATAAAAAACTTACAATTTCAATGATAACCCTTTTAATACTTGTTATCACCTATTTTGCATTTTTCAGAGGATTAACTCCAGAGATTTTAAGAAATTACATAGGTGATTTTGGCTACTTAGCACCATTTATTTATATATTATGTTTTACTATACTTCCAATCGCTTTTTTCCCTGTACCTATCTTAGCCCTTGCTGCAGGACTTCTATTTGGATTTCTTCCTGGCACCATATATACCTTAATTGGAGCAGTTTTAAATAGTGCCATAATGTTTTTAATGGCTAAAGTCCTAGCAAAGGATGCTGTTACTAATTTACTCCAAAGAAAGCTTCCTGAAAACTGGAGCAGCTTCTTATTTAATTTAGATGAAAAAAGAGGCTTTGGAATTATATTTATTCTAAGGTTAATACCAGCCATGCCGTACAATTTAATTAATTATGGTGCTGGATTAACATCAATAAAGTTCAGTTCCTATATGTTAGCTACTATCCTTGGAATTCTTCCAGGTACATTAGTATTTTTGAACATTGGAAATCAAGCTTTGAATATCCATAACCCAGCATTTATGGTATCAATTATACTTCTAATATTGCTGACGATTTTCTCTTTAATCCTTGGAAAAAGGATAGGAAAAACCAATTCTTAAAATAAATCTCATATAAATTTCCCCATAACATTTAACTATATAATATAAAAAATAAGGATATCAATTAAATAATTGATTCCTTATTTTTTACCTTTATAATTCTATCAGAAAAAATAATCCTTCCATCCTCTAAAGTAGTAATTTCACCTAAGTATTCATCAATACAAGGTATATTAGTTAATATATTTAAGTTTTCTGTTTTATCTACTAAAGCTATTCTTCCTTTAAATAAAAAAGCTATTCTACTACTCATAGAAAAAGCATCTTCTTTTTCATGAGTGATCATAATGGTAGTAATTCTAAGCTGTCTTTGTATCTTCATTATATAATCTTTTATATAATGCTTTAAATTATTATCTAACCCTGTAAAGGGCTCATCAAGCAAAAGTACCTTAGGGTCTATAGCTAAAGCTCTCATTAATGATATTAACTGTTGTTGTCCCCCTGAAAGTTGATGGGGGTACTTTTTCATATGTTCACTCATGTTAAAAAACTCAACAAGAAATTTAACCTTATCATCAATATATTTCCTTGGAAACTTTCTCATTTTTAATCCAAACTCTACATTTTCTCTTACAGTCATATGTGGAAAAAGTTGATTTCCTTGGTGTACCATTACTACATTTCTTTTTTCCATAGGTAAATAGTTAATAATCTCACCATCTAATCTAAGCTCTCCCTCATTAGGTAATATAACTCCTGTAATAGTTTTAAAAATTGTAGACTTCCCTGCCCCACTAGGACCTAATATAGAGAAAAACTCTCCATCTTCAATAGTTAAATTAATATTTTTTAGAATTTCCTTATTACCAATAGAAAAATATATGTTTTTAAGCTCTATCTTACTCATATTTAACTCATCTCCCTACATTTATCATTACTGTACTTCTTTGTTATATATGAACTCATTATCATTACTATTACTCCATGGAGTATATACATTAATGTATATACCGAAGCTATATTTCTGTTAGAATTTCCTATATACGGCGTCATAATCATAGAAAAGTTAACATGGCTATTATCTCCAATAAACATATTTATGAAATACTGAGAGTAAGATATAATAAATGCCATAAAAAAACTTGATGCATACCCTTGAGCATATAGTGGTATATTCACATATTTAAACGCTTGCCAAAAAGATGCACCCAATCCTCGAGCTGTAAGCTCATCTCCTATACCCCAAACAGTATAATAGGAATATATTAATTTAAATGCATAGGGTAAGGAAAAATAAATATGTAACACTAAAACAGCAATACTACAAGAAGTAAAATAGTTTAGAAATAATTTATGACTTCCTAAACATATACTTATTACTGGTAGTAACATAGGTAAATAAAAAATGCTTTCCAATGTGATTTTATACTCTATATGGGTAGTTATAAAAAATCTTGCAGCCATGATACTTAAAACTAAAGATATTAATGCTACTTCTATAGAAAAGAAAATAGACTTTATTCCAATAAACCAATCTCCTGATGTAAAAAAGTATTTAAAACCATCTAGCGTAAAAGTATTAGGTAAAATATCCGTCGCTTTCCAATTTTTAAAAAAGGCCCAAACCATCATAGACATTATAGGAAGTACTAAAAATATAAGTATAGAAAATATCAATACACTTTTAATCCACCTTCTCACTATCTTACCTCCTCTTGTCCATTATCCTTTATCATTTTATAATAAAGCACACATAATATTAAAGATATTGTGATCATTATCATATTTATAGCCATTCCATATATTCTATTGGATAAATCTGCATTTAGGTAGGTTTTATAAGCATAAACCCCTATAGAAATTGGGTTTGATGGTCCTAGATAGTAAAAACCTTCATAAGTAAACATATTAAAATTAAATATTACTAAAAATGAAGTAAATATAGCTCTCTTAGCTAAAGGTAAAAGAATTTTTATCATATACTGAAATTTTGTACATCCTAAGTTCTGTGCTATAAACCTATAATTTTTATTTGCTTTCATAAAAATAGGAGCAACACTAAATGCTATGAAAGGCATACCTTTAAAAATATTTAAAAGTATTACTGCTATTCCCTTGGAGTTAAAAATTAAATTTATATTTATATTAGAAAATCCTAATAATGATATTATGTGAAATAGTAAGCCCTTATCACTATAAGTTGTATATATAAGAACTGCCGCTGCCACATAGGAGAGTAGAATTGGCAATCTATATAAAACATTTATAAATTTATTCCTTGATTTTGATATGTAATATCCTAGGTAACTACCTAAAACTGTAGCAATTACTGAAGATACTAAGGATATTTTAAAACTATAGTATAAACTATTTAAAAAAACAGGATCTGAAAATAACTCTTTATAATATTTAAATGTAAAATTATTAAAGGAAAGCTCAGGAATATATCCTAAGCTTTCCATAAAGGTATTGATAATAACAAACATAGTAATTACAACTATCACAGATAAAGATGGAATAATCATTAATCCACCTATAACCTTTTGTCTCTGCTTATTATTTATCAAAAAGAATCACGTCCTCCCATACCTTTTCTATAATTACCACTAAGTCTGATCTTAATTCTGCTTGTTGGTGCTTTGAAAGTTCTTCATAGTTTAGAATTGTATGTTCATACTCTTTATCTGGAGTAAGCTTTATATCAAGCTCCTTCTGTTGTTCTTCATTTAACTTATTATATCCAACAGATGGTAGATCAGCCCATCCCCTTAAGTCTGCTTTAGATATTTGCATTTCAGCTGATAAGGCAGCATTAATTACCTTTAGTGCACCATCTACATTAGATGCATTAGCTGCAATGGCTAAATAATGTGTATTAAATGGAGTTCCTTTATCCCATACAAAGGATTTAGTAGACACAGGCCAACTTTTATCCATTACTTTACTTAAAGCTTTATTAGCATTGTAATCCATGGCAATATCAACTTCACCATCTTGATATAAACCATCTAGTTGAGCAGAATCTGTAGGGTAAACCTCCCCTTTTTTCCATAGATAAGGCTCAATCCCTTTAAGGTATTCTAATGCAGGTGCCATAGCTTCTTTAACTGCATCATAATCTGTTGGTAAATCTTTCAGATTATCATAACCAATAATATCATAAAGTACTGTTCTAACAAAGGCTGAGCCAGTAAAATTACTAGCCTGAGGATATGTAAATCTACCAGGATTCTTTGTTACATACTCTTTTAACTTTTCTGCATTAGTCGGTGGTATATTTATCTTATCGCTATCATAATTTAATACAAATTGAGCTGTTCCCCAAGGCGCTTCATATCCTTCTGTAGGATACCCAAAATCCTTATTTGCAGCATCACCTTCTAAGTCTATATACCTTTGTGCATCTTCTAATTTATCTAAAAAAGGTCCATACAAAAGCTCATTTTCCTTAGCATAATGAAAATTTTCACCATTTATCCATATAATATCAATAGTCCCTTTTTCTGTAGAGCTTTTTTCATTAGTAAGTTTCAGTAAAATTTCATCAATATTCATAGGAATACGATTTAAAGTAATATTGTAGTTCTCTTTTGCATAAACTGCCAATTCCTTATCAATCCAAGTGTTAACTCTTTCATCTCCACCCCATCCATATAAGTTTACCACTTCAGCTTTATCATTTTTCTTACCACAGGCTACAAGTCCAAAAACAAGTATTATGGAAAGAATTATCAAAAGTATTGATTTTAATTTCTTATTTTTCATTGTTACCTCCTAATACTTTAATTGCCATATATAGTCTTTGTACTGCTGTATATAAAATTAACACGGCATAAATAAATGCTAATATTTTCATATGAGAATAAAAGATTATCATAAAGGTAAACATTATAAACCCTTCAGTTCTTTCCATTAATCCAACTTGATAATGAAAACTTTTTATACCTGTATTTTCTAAGAGCATTCCACTAGTCAAAAATACCGTCATAGATAAAATTATAGTGCAAGCTAATATCATTAAGGTAAAGGTTGCCTCATTACATACTATAGCAAAGGATATTATATATGAAATTTCAACTAATCTATCAAGCCATATATCTAATAATGTACCTACCTCTGAAACCTTACCGCTTTGTCTTGCCATAGAACCATCTGCAGCATCTAAAAATCCAGAAATCCATAATAAAATTATTGATATAATAAACTTACCAAAGGAAAATGAAACAGCTCCTACAATTCCAACAATAGCAGCAATAATAGTTATATGTGTTGGCATGAAACCGATTTTAAGAAAACTTCTTCCGATTTTATCAAATATTCTATCAAAATATTTTCTTCCCCTTGTATCTAACATTATCAATCTTACCTCTTACTCTTCCTTACAGAATTATACCTATTCTTCCAAGACCCATTAGCCTTTGTTTCCCATAATAATTCTAAAATATGATATGCTTCAAAACTATTTTTTCTAAAAGTATCTACACAAGAACTGCAGTATGTCACTATTTCTTTGGATGGTGCTTGTTTTGCACGAATTTCAAATAGCTTTTGACCTTTTTCTGGATATAAAGTCATAATCATATCTTTTTTCCCACAACAAATTGTTCTATCCCTATTATTAGGGAACTCTAATATATCTACTCCTAGTTTATTTAATATATTTCTTGCAGCAACAGCATTCTCTAAATAACCTCTTATTGGACAAGGATCATGTAAGGATAATTTTCTTCCTTTATATATATTATATTTATTTTTTGGGATTATCTCATCTAAAACTGTCCATGCTGATATTATTTCACAATTGCTATTTTCAACCAAAGTATTTTGACAATTAGGACATAAAGTATAAATTTTCTTTACTCCATTTTTCTCAAAAGCCTTATTTAAAAACTGTTTTCTTTTCTCATAAGGTTTTCCACCATCTATATGAAGTGATGGTTTTCCACAGCACATAGTACTTAATTTTAAATCAGGTATCTGTGTTTTTAAAAGTTCATAGGTTTTCATCACTATTTCTTCTCCCATAGATAAAATAGCACACCCTGGCCAAAATACATTTTCTCCTGGTGAAAGCTCAATAAATAGTGAACTAAAACTAAGAAGTTGATGAGTTTTTATGCTTATTTTCCCCTTAACCATCTTCTTATAACACTACCTTTCTAAACATAAAAATAAGAGGTACTATTGCCCCCCTAATTCCATATCCTTTTATTTCAACAAAAAAAGTATAGCTTTAATAATAATTATTGTCAATAAGTATAGCTATCTCTAATACACCCATTACTTTTAATTTAATTTTCCTATTTGATTTTAATATATATACTATATATAATAATTTTCGTAATAGAAACCAATTTTAAATATATTAATTTACCTATGGAGGGATATAAAATGAAAAAGAAACTTACTCTTATACTTGCTCTTTGCTTAATTATCTCAACTATGCTTATGGGATGTAATAAATCAAAGGATACTTCAAAAGAAGGTGAAGAAAAGCAATATCAATATTACACTGCTGAACAATTAAAAACTGCTATTGAAAATAAAGATGATATTTATTTAATAGATATACAACCTAAAGAAGATTACGATGCACATCATATTGTTGGTACTGTTCCAACTTATGCTTATCCAGCAGATACTGATGATTTAAGATCTAAAATAGATGTTACCTTAGATGAAATTAATAAAACAGATAAGCCAATAATAGTTGTTTGCCCAGGTGGTGGCGGTGGTGCTAAAAACACTATTGATTACTTAACAACTAAAGGTGTAGATGCAAAGAGAATGTTTATATTAGAAAAAGGCCAAAAAGGTTGGCCATATGATGAATTATTAAAAAAATAATTTTTATTATAAAATGCAGAGTGAATCTTAACTCTGCATTTTATTTTTTACTTTTCTTTTGTTTCTCATTATATATCTGTTTAAACATAAATACTAATACAGTTATTGCAAAAAGTATTAATAATGCTGTAATAATCATTTGAGCTCCACCAGTTAACATACCACCTATATAGGAATAAACAACAGTTGCTGGTAATTGTCCAATCCCTGTAGCCACTATAAATTCTAAAAACCCCATAGATGTTAGTCCTGCTGCGTAGGATATAAAGTCAAAGGATACAAAAGGTAATAATCTACATACTAAAATTGTATGTTTACCATACTTTTCAAAGAACCCGTCCACACTTGCCATTGCATATTTACTAGTAAGTTTTTCAACAGCATCTCGTCCAAGAATTCTTCCAATATAAAAACATAAAGCTGCTCCTGTCATAGAACTAATCCAAGATAATAGAGCTCCCTGCCACCATCCAAAAATAGCAGCATTGGCAAAGGTTATTAGAAATGCAGGCAAGGGTGCTGCCACTGATTGAAATACCATTAGTAAAAATGAAACTAATACTGCATATATTCCAAAGGATCTTATATATCCAGCCACAGACTCAATACTCATAGATCTGAATAACATAAAGATACCATTTACTTTTGAATTGAAAGTTGGTATAAAAAAATATGATAAACCTAGTGATACTATAATAATTAATATTAAAATTTTTCCTAAATTTCTTTTTTTGTGTGTCAATTCCTTTTCCATAACATACTCCTTACTTTAACTATGTGTATTTATCCATAGAAAATCATATTTACTTATTATCTTTTTTGTATCATATATAATATCCAAGCTATTCAGTAATTTGTATTATTTCTTGTATTAGATATAATATTTTTCTATTGTAATAAAGTATTCTTTGATATCAAAGAATACTTTATTTTATAATATTAACTTTACGATATTATTTTTCAACTTCCTCTACCGCACACCATCTATAGTATGATTCATCATAATTTAGAGAATTTTCAAATCCACACATTTCAAGAATTAACTGCATATATGCAGAACGAATACCTGCTGTGCAATAGGTTACTATCTTATCACTTTTTGATAATCCTGATGTTTCAAATATTTTTGTTAAATCATCATTTGACTTTAAATTTCCTTCTTCATTAAATAAATCTGTGTATTTAATGTGTATTGCCCCTGGTAAATGACCACCTTTTGCCTCACCATACAAGGTCTTTCCTTCATACTCTTCATCAGCACGAACATCTACTACCTTTACATTTTCATATTCTTTTTTTAAAGCATCAGTGTTAATTAAATGAGTATCATCAATAGCCTCAATTTTTACACCTGCTAGCTCCGGTGTAGCAATCTCCTTTACTACTGGTAACCCTGCTGATACCATAGCATCGTATCCACCATCAACCATTTTAACATTATCATAGCCTGCTGCTACAAGCTCCCATAAAATTCTTCCGTCATCGCCCCATCCATTTTTAGCCGCTGCAAAAATAATAATCTCTTTATCTTTATCAATACCAAGGTTACTTAGCTTTTTACTTAACTCTTCTGGTTCTAGAATAGTACCCCACATCTCATCTCCAGCTTTGCTATCTTCAACTTTAGCAATAGACTGCCATGCCATAGCCATTGCTCCTTGAATAGTTCCTTTTTTTGCAGTTTCTTCACCCCTTGCATCAATGAGAAGTAGATTTTCTTTTTCTAAACTTTCTTTTACATATGAAACATCTACTATGTACTTACCTTTAAAACTAACCTTTTCTTCAACTTGAGCTCCTTTTGAAGAATTTGTTTCTGGTTTTACTTCTTCTTTTTTACCACAACCAACCAAAGAAATAGTAGTAGTTAACATTAAGCTCATAGCTAATAATAATGCCTTTTTTCTCATATTAATTCCCCCCCATATAGTTTTACTATTTTATATACCTACATAAATATAGCAAAGGCACTATCCATAGTCAAAATTTATTAAATATACTTATAGTTTTCTTATTTTCTATTTGAAATATCTATAGATTAAATACATTATAAAAATAAAAAAACAAGATTCAACATCAATATAAAGCTAAATCTTGCCTCTTATTTTTATTTTAATCTTGCCACTAAGAACATAGTTTTCATTCCCATAGCTGTAAACTTGCTTTCATACTCTGTAACTACATTATCTTTAAACCCACTATTATGTAAATCATAGGTTATAAATTCTAAAGAAAATCCTGCTTCTTTAAAGTATTCTTGAGAATCATTGAATAAATCTACATCATCGGTTTTAAACCATATCTCTCCATTTAGGTTTAAGAACTTTTTATATGATTGTAAAAATTTCGTATATGTAAGTCTTCTCTTGTTATGACTTTTTTTCGGCCAAGGATTACAGAAGTTTATATATATTCTATCTATCTCATCTTTACCAAATACGTTGTCTATAAGCATTATATTAAGAACTATGAGTCTTGCATTTATATCCTTTGCTCTTTCTATTCCTTCAAATGATGCCATAACTTTCCTTAATGCATATACTACAACTTCATCTTTTAAATCTATTCCTATATAGTTTACATTTCTATCTTTAATTGCACGTTGACTAATATGTCCTCCCATACCACAACCTAACTCTAAATGAATAGGATTATTATTTTCAAATTCGTCTCTCCATTTTCCGCAATGACCATATTTATCATATATTACAATATCACTAGCTTCTAATTCTGGTCTTGCCCAATGCTTTTTTCTAAGTCTCATAAATTTCTCTCCTCGGTATTAGTTTATTAATTTATATTATATATTTATTTTGTCTATATAAACTCTATAAAAATAAATATGTGGCTATAGCTGCAAAAATATCATATATATGCTGGCCTGGTATTCCAACTACATAATCTAAAATTGAAAATCCACCTATAATAGGTAGAACTAATATAATAAATACTAACATATTATTTTTATACATTATTGTTTGAAATCTTTCAGATTTATCTCCTAATATATCTACTATTATGCTAAATCCATCAAAACCTGGTATAGGTAATAAATTTAATACAAACCAAGAACAATTTATTATAGCTGTTTGTTGGATAATTAAATATATTATATACTTAATATCACTATTTCCTGGTATAAACTTGACATATAAAGCTAGAGCTATTGTAACTATAAATCCTATAGTCAAAGTAGTTAGAAGTCCTCCAAGTCTTATTTTAAAATCATCTTTATAATAATCTTTTAAATTCGATTTATTAATTTCTACAGGTTTTATCCATCCAAAACCTATTATAAGCATAAATATAAACCCAAATACACTGATGTGCTTCAAAGGATTTAAAGTGTTTCTCCCATACTCTTTTGGGGTATCATCACCAAGTTTTATAGCAATTTTAGATTGAATGTATCCCTTGAATGTAAATGCAACTAAAATTGCTGGTATAACTAAGATCCTTCCCAATAAATAATTGTTGTTCATCCTTTTCACTCCTTCTGCAATACTCCTAGTATATCATATTTTTATCAATCTTTTTTAATTCTTTTATTAATATAAAATTTTTATTATTTGT
This sequence comes from Clostridium sp. UBA7503, assembly GCF_002477055.1. Classification (NCBI taxonomy): domain Bacteria; kingdom Bacillati; phylum Bacillota; class Clostridia; order Eubacteriales; family Clostridiaceae; genus Clostridium; species Clostridium sp. UBA7503. The sequence continues at coordinate 22,393 of NZ_DLNT01000008.1, read as the reverse complement.
TGAACTACTTAATTTAATAAAAAATATTTGTATTATATCTTTACTATAGACTTAATTGCACTATTAAAATACAAAAATAGCTGAAACTCGCATGGATAAAACAACTAGTTAACTATTTAAATATTTATATATTTAAATAGTTCCATATGTAACATTCTAAATAGGTGTAATTTTAGCTATACTCACTCCATGTATTAATCAATTTTCTTAAATAATATATTGGAGCATTTGTAACATTTATCATTTTAATTAACTACAGAGCCAAAAAAGAACCAATAAATATTATAAAATACTTATCGATTCTTTACTATTATATAAATACTATAAAAATTATTATATCCTAATAAACTTGTGATTTATACTACAAACGTTGAGCAGCTTCAAAAGATAGTGGTGATCTTTCACATTCATCATATTTCAAAGTTACTTGGTAACACAATTTACTACCTTTCATTCTTTCAGATGCATAACATAACCCATTAGATCTAGAATCCATAAACGGGTGATCTATTTGGTCTGGATCTCCAATAAGTATAAGTTTTGTTCCAATACCTACCCTAGTTGTAATAGCCTTTACTTGCTTTGGAGAGAGATTTTGAGCCTCATCAATAATCACCCACTGTCTTATTATTGATCTACCTCTTAAATATGCTATGGCTTCAGTGGTTATAATCCTTCTATCAAATAATTCATTTACCTTATCTTGTAACTCTTTTTCATTTTTATATCTTTCTTTTTCATCTGAATCCACTAGAACTTCTAAATTATCAAAAATAGGTCTCATAAATGGGGATATTTTTTGCTCTTCAGTACCTGGTAAAAAACCTATTTCTTCATCCATAGTTACATTAGGTCTACATACTAATATCTTTCTATATTCACCTGTTTCTTCTTCTATGATTTTCTGTAATCCTACTGCTAAAGAAAATAATGTTTTGGCTGTTCCTGCTGGACCCTTTACTATACTTAAAGGAGCCATATTAGATGATGTAAATAGACACTCTAGCATAAATCTTTGTCCTACATTTCTAGCACTTAATCCAAGAGGTTTGCTATCCTTATAATGCAAATGCACTATATTTTCTCCATCAAATCTGCCTAAGGCACTTTGTTTTTTATTTTCTAAGGAATGCATAACTAAAAATTGATTTGTATAAAGGGTAGGAGTATAATACTCATCATTTTCTTCTTGATAACATACTACATCATTTTTAGATATAACCTTTTTTGAATAGAATTCTGAAAGCTTATCTTGTGAAACATAGACTTCGATTCTACCAGTATACTGATCATCTCCAGCTGGAACTACCTTCTCGTAAAAATCTTCGCTTTTCACATTAACAATATCTGCTTTTATTCTTTCAAAGGTATCCTTTGTAATTAATATAACATCTTCCCCAGCATCTTTTAATGCCTTGCATACTTGTAATATCCTGTTATCAGCCTTATTTCTATCCCAAAACTTTGGAACTTCTGCATTTAAGCAATTAGTCTCTATTCTTAATTTACCGCCACCAGGAAGAGGTACTCCTTCATTCAAATTTCCTAACTTTCTTAATCCATCTATAATTCTCGATGCCTGTCTAGCATTTAACCCAAGGTCAGTTTTATTTTTTTTAAAATCATCCAGCTCCTCTAATACCACCTCTGGTATTACTACATCATTATTACCAAAAGATAATAATGCTCCTGATGAATATAATATAACGTTAGTATCTAATACATATGTTTTTTTCAAGTCATTCTCCTCCTCTCTTATACTATAATATATGAGTTACTTCTTATTAATTGAATTAATTTTTTAAATTTATATAAATATTTTATTATAATTGCTATAATATAGCTATATTATATAATAATCATTATCCATTCTTTCCCTTTGACAATGGATAATATTTATTATATAATATCTATAATAAATAACTATAGAGGTGATTCAATGGATATTAATTTTACCCAGGTTTTCAAAGAAAAAAAACTGAAACTTACACCTCAGCGTATAGCCGTATACAATTACTTGAAATCAACAAAAGAACATCCATCAGCTGAAACAATTCATAAAGCTTTAAAAGAAGCGTATCCAACCATGAGTTTAGCAACAGTTTATAAAACGCTAAAGGTTTTAGTAGACGTTAATTTAATTCAAGAAATTAATGTTGGAGAAGGCAACTTTAGATATGATGGTTTTGCTGATCCACATCCTCATATACATTGTATAAAATGCTCTAGGGTAGATGATTTAGAAGGTGTTAACTTTGATTTTCTAAATTCTAGTGTAAAAGATAATACAGATTATGAGATTATTTCTAATAAAGTATATTTTTATGGACTATGCCCCATGTGCAAGAAATCAAAATAAGAGATTAGATTATCTAATCTCTTTTTTATTTGTCTAATTTTTAATAATTATTGTCTCTCTTTACACATATAATTTATAGAGGGGTGATTATAGTGTATAAGAAAAATAATTTGTATACTAAATTATTTAATATATTCTTATTTGTATTAGCTACTTTATGTTTTTTAAAACTATTTTTTGAAGAAGATAACTTAAAAGAGAAAAATGTATTCAACTTATCTGAAGAAAATATTGTAATTAATGAAGATTTAAATAATGATAATAAAAAAGATTCCATNNCGACTTATTAGCTCAGGTAAATTTAAATAGTAATGAAACCTATAGTTTAAACTATGATAAAAATTTGCAGACTCTTGGAGAATACTGCACGTATTGGCCTGTAAGGGTATCCACCTTAGATATTTCTAGAGATAATTCTAAAGAAATATTTATTCAAAGCTCTTTTCATAATAAAGCTGTTCAACATATTTTTTCTTGGAATGGTAATGGATATGATGACATATTTTGTTCTACCAATAATTTATTAGGATTTATCGATAGTGCTAATAGTAGAATTCCTAAAATTGTATCAGGTAACTTTCAAGATAATAATATTAATTTAAAGGGATATTTATATAATAGAGGCTCCCTTAAAGAATTTGATAATAATCTAACTACATCTTTACCAGGCAAAGATACTATAACTAACTTTATATGCCTAATAGAAAGTTTGCCTGACCCTTACTTCTCTGTTCCCAACTATTTTTATTCTCAAATAAGTGGTTCAGATTTAGAAAGTATTTTTAGGCTTGCTAATGGATCAAATTATTATAAATTTCAAGATGGTTATTTTACAGATTTAGCTTGGGATAATACAGGAAATATAACCTGTGAAAATTGGATATTAAACTTTAGAGTAATAAGCACATCGGATAGTAAAAAAGTAAGTAATCTAACTATAAATTTAATGATAAATAAATATAATGATAATGATTTTCCATTTAAAATCACCTCTGTCAATATATATTAAGCTATTTTACCTTTTTAATTTTCTCCTCCCATTATTAGAATTATTATATTCAAAAAATAAAAATGGGACCTAACGGTCCCAGGGGGATGGGGGGGCCTCTAAAATTACTTCTAGAGGTTTATGGAGATTTTAACTTCCATTACATTTTTATTATTGACTAAATTATATTTTATATACATCTCTTTTAAATATTTTGGTCTTTTTCTAAATTATTATATTGAAAAATTTTTTGTAATAATTTAATCTTATTTGGATCAATGAGTCTAATTAATATATTTATAATCTTATTGTACTCTTCCTCCGTTAACCCTTTTTCATCTCTAAATATGTTCTCTTCAATTATATCTGCTTCATCTACTGTAGTAATATTTTCTTCTGAAAACTCATCACTTTTTATAATGTCATTTATGTCTAAATTATTTAAATCTACATTGGAAAAATCTATTCGTGAAAACTCCAAGTTATTCATGTTATTCAATATGGCATTAAAGTCAAGATTAGCTAATATTTCATCTACTGATTCTTTATCTTTTTTTTTTATCTCTGTATACTCTTCAACATTTTCATTATTGACATTATTACCATCACTATAATTATTAGAATTCATATTCTGTAGCAGTGTTTTTAATTGTTCTATATCCTCTGGTTTAATCTGAGATAAAATTTGTTCTATAGAACTATAATTATTTACTGAATTATTACCATTGTTTACATTATTAGAAGGTGCTTGCGTATTACCTCCTCCTAATAAAGAAGATATCATGCTAATTAAATCGCCACTATCCCCTGTGTTACCTCCGCCTATGCCTAAATTGCTAAGCAAGTCTAGAATACCATTAAAGTTTCCGCCCATGCCTCCTAATATGCTAGCCAAAGGATTATTTCCTACCATATTATTCATAGGATTCATCATACCCATAGGATTCATTTCCATGGGATTATTCATTCCCATTTGGTTGTTCATTCCCATTGGGTTGTTCACTCCCATTTGGTTGTTCATTCCACCTGGATTATTCATTCCCATTGCACCTAAGTTAGTAGCCATATTCATTGCATTCATGCCCATATTATTATTCATTGGATTATTACCATTATATCCTCCAAAGTATCCATTATTATTTTGCTCTTGCACATAGTTTTCTTCTCTATCTCTTTTTCTATGCTTATGCTTTCCCATCTACTCACCTCTTTACTTATTATAAAATTTTAAAAAAGCAATCCATGAATAACATGGACTGCTAATTTTCTTACTTTTCTAGAAACCCCCCTATACTGGGCCATGGTTTACATCATTCTTTATCCATTGTTATTTCTACTTTTATAAGCAGTCCTTACTTTTGTTTAAACATCTTATAGTTTAGCAACATTTACAGCAGCATTGTTTTCTGCAGCAACATCCACTATTAAAGTTATTATGGCCAAATCCAGCATTCCCTCTATTAAATCCAAATCCACCAGAGCAACATAACCAATATAAGAATATTAAAGTTAATGCATTTCTAGCACTTGAATTACATTCTGTGTCTAGCAAACACTGATTTTTTAGAATTACGATTAATAGTAGAATTGTACATGGTTGAAAGCCACAACCTGAATTTCCTATATTTCCGCATCCACACATCATAAATTCCTCCTTCTTGTGAAGTGTACTTTCTAATTATCATAGATTAATTACTTAATAACTTTTGTTAATTTTTAATGTTTAATGTGCTATGCACAACAAACTTTTATTCTTTTACATTTGCATTTTTTTTCTTTGCATTTACACTTACAGCATTTACATTTGCATCCACATCCACATCCACATCTACATGAGCATTGGTTTCCACACATTGATCCATAGTTACAGTTTCCTAACATGTTATTACTTCCACATCCACCATTGAATCCACATAACCAATATAAGAAAAGTAATGTTAATGCATTTTTAGACTTTGATGAACCATCTAATAATCCTTGATTTGCAAGAATAACTATTATTAAAAGAATAGTACATGCTTGTGAGTTACATCTATTATTTGAATATCCACACATTTATTCATTCCTCCAATCTTTATTTATCGTTTTCTTATCTATATGCTTCTTGTATACTTTATTCTTTAGCATGGTTTACATACTTGTTGAGGTGTTCTTCTTATAAGAAAAATAGCTATTATAAGAATTATTTGACATATATTGCATCCACCAAAGCCACCAAAGCCGCTATTCCCAAAACAACAATTATTACCACCACATTGATTTTGATTACAGCATTGATTTTGATTACAGCATGGGCTACAACATGGGTTACATGAAGCAGTTTCTATAATATAATGCTTTTGTTTTTTACAATCTTTTCTTACTCCGCCACAGCAGCAGCAATATTCTTTACATTTGCAGCAGCACGGTTCACAGCAACAGCATGAGCAATCACAAGGATCACAACAGCAATTATTTCCGCCGCAACCACAGTTTCCATCGAATCCACCGAATCCACAGTTTCCTCCGAATCCACCTCTACAGAAAATTAGTATTAATATTATCCAAATTAGTATTTTTCCACTTCCAAATCCAAAGCTTTGAGAAGGGTTTCCATCTGTACAGTTTCCGCCAAACATCTGATATAGATTTGAATAGTCACTCATAGTTTTTATCCTCCTATTATATTTACATTTTTATATCATCATTTGTATAATACACTATATGATTTTGCTTAAGTTTTGACACTGATAATTACATTTTTGAAGTTTTTTATATATTTAATCTATAGTATTTTTAGTGTGTTTTTCCTAAGCCTCTTTACTACAATATATGTTTTTCCATAAAATCGGTGATAAAAAAGTCATCTCATAATTTTNNAAAATTATGAGATGACTTTTTATTATCTTATTACTATAAAATTATCTTGCTTAGAAGTAATATAACAGTAGAAACTCCATTAACAAATAAGTGGGTAAATACTGAATACCAAAACCCTTCCTTTTCAATTAGATAGCAGTTAAAAAAACTTACTACGAATAACGAAGCAAAAGCACTAATACTAAAGTGAATAGATGCAAATAATATACTAACAATAGATGCAGATATTATAAATCCAAACTCACCCTTAAGTCTACTTCTTAAAAACTTACCATAAAATAAGTACCTAAAAACGAATTCTTCAACCACTGGTGCAAAAATAACTGTAAAAGGAATGGTTATTATAAAAGAAACTAAATCATAATTATTTAGCATAGTTATAACTTGTTGTCGTTCAATAGGTATCTTTAATAATAATAGTAATAAAAACCAAAATAAACCACACACTATTATAAATCCATAAGCTAATAACACATATATCAATGCTTTACCTATTCTAAAGTCACCTAAAGAAAACCTATATTTTATATAATCATCATTCTTACATTTTGAACTAAACCAATTAGCTAAGATAAAAATTATTAAAACAAAAGGTAATATATTATTGTAAAGTTCCGGTAATAAGAAATACAATGATATATATGCTATAATTACTATAATTTTAATTAGCTTAGAATTTCTTTTTATTTTCACTGTTCTTAGATAAAATACTAGTGGTAAAATATAAAGCATAAATATAATAAATAAATTTCCTAATATCTTCAAATAAACACCCCTCTTTAATTACATATATACTTATATGTTTAAAAGTAAATCAATATTATTTTACTCAATTCCTAAGTCTTTAAATATTTCCTCAAGTAATTCTTCTTTTCCTTCCTTTTTTAAAGAAGAGAATAATAATAATTTATCTTCTTTTCCAAGCTTTAATGTTTCTTTTATTACCTTAGCACTTCTCTGTAATTCACTTTTAGTTAACTTATCTTTTTTAGTTGCTACAACTATAACTTCATAACCATAATGCTTAATCCACTCATACATCATTATATCATCACCAGTTGGTTTATGCCTACAGTCCACTAAAATAACTACTTTTTTCAATTCTGGCCTATTTATTAAATATTGTTCCATCATTTTTCCCCAAGTAGCCTTCTCACTTTTTGATACTTTAGCATATCCATATCCAGGTAAATCTACAAAGTATAGCTTATTATTTATAGTAAAGAAATTTATAAGTCTTGTTTTGCCAGGTGTACCACTTACCTTAACTAACTTTCTTCTATTTGTTAAAGTATTAATAAGTGAAGACTTTCCTACATTAGATCTACCAACAAAGGCAACTTCACACATTCCATCTTCTGGATATTGGGTGGGCTTTACAGCCGAAGTTTTAAATTCTGCTTGTTTAATTTCCATTTTTATCTTCTCCAACTAGTGCATTCTTCAATACATCTTCAATTTTTTCTACTGGTATAAATTTTATTTTATTTTTTATAACTTTTGGTATATCCTTTAAATCTTTTTCATTAGCTTTAGGGATAATTATAGTTTTTATTCCCATTCTGTAAGCGGCCAGACTTTTTTCTTTAAGTCCCCCTATAGGTAATACTCTACCAGTTAAAGTAACTTCTCCTGTCATAGCTACTGAATATTTTATTTTTCTGTTGCTTAAAGCAGAAACCATAGCTGTAACCATAGTAACTCCAGCGGATGGACCATCCTTAGGAATAGCTCCTTCCGGTATATGAATGTGTATATCTTTATTTTTATAAAATTCTTTATCTATACCATACATGTCACAATGAGCCCTTACATAACTGTAACCGGCCTTAGCTGATTCCTTCATTACATCTCCTAATTGACCTGTAAGTTGAAGCTTACCATCACCTTCCATTACTGCTACTTCTACAGGAAGTGTATCACCACCATATCCAGTCCAGGCAAGACCTGTGACTACTCCAATCTTATCTTCTTTATCTAAATCATCATAGCTATATAATTCAGAACCTAGATACTTCTTAACAGTTAAAGAATTTATAGTTATTTTTTTCTTATTACTTTCCATTATTTCGGTTATAGATTTTCTTATTACTGAAGCTATCTTTCTTTCTAGATTTCTAACTCCTGATTCTCTTGTATATCTATTTATTATAGTTCTTAAAGCACTTTCATTTACTATAATCTGACCATCTTCCACAGAATATTCCTTCATAACTTTAGGTACTAAATATTTCTTTGCTATTTCATATTTTTCTTCTGTAGTATAGCCCGAAACCTCTATTACTTCCATTCTATCTAATAGTGGTCTAGATATAGTATCTAAAGTATTTGCTGTAGTTATAAATAATACTTTTGACAAATCAAACTCTACATCTATATAATGATCTCTAAAGGTCTTATTCTGTTCTGAATCTAGCACCTCAAGAAGAGCATCTTCTACGTTTCCTTTATAATCCTTTGATACTTTATCTATTTCATCTAAAAGACATACTGGATTTTTGTAACCAACTTCCTTTAATGCAGATACAATTCGTCCTGGAATTGCTCCTACATAAGTTTTTCTGTGGCCTCGAATTTCAGCCTCATCTTTTACTCCACCTAAACTCATTCTTACAAATTTTCGTCCTAGTGAATTAGCCACTGATTTTGCAATAGATGTTTTACCAACTCCTGGAGGTCCAACTAAGCATACTATAGGTGACTTTAATGATTTACTCATTTTTCTAACTGCTAAATATTCTATAATTCTTTCTTTTACATCTTCTAGTCCGTAATGCTCCTCATCTAAAACTTTTCTAGCATTAGTTAAGTCTAAATTATCTTTTGTTAGCTTATTCCACGGCATACCTAAAATAGTATCTAAATAAGTTTTTATAACTGATCCCTCTTGGGATGAAGGCCCAATATTTTTAAGTCTATTGATTTCAAATTCGATCTTAGTTTTAATATCTTTAGGTAATTTAATTTGCCCTAATTTTTTTTCATAATTAGTTATTTCTTTTCCAAACTCATCTTCTTCTCCTAACTCTTCTTGAATTACCTTAAGTTGCTCTCTAAGATAGTACTCCTTTTGAGATGCACTTACTCTAGCTTTAACTTTATTACTTATAAGCTTCTCTACTTTTACAACTTCAATCTCTTTTTTTAGAATAACTAATAATTTTTCCATTCTTTCTTTAATTGAAATAATTTCTAATAACTCCTGCTTTACATCAGCCTTTACTGGTAGAAATGCACTTATTACATCACAGTATACACTATTATCTTCTTCTGCTTCTAATTCCACTATTAAATCTTTAAATTCTTCACCAGCTAATTCTAAATAATTAATAAACATATCATTTAGTGAGTTTTTATATCCTTCAGATTCTGTCTTATCTTCTATATCCAACTCTTCAACGGCTTCAACTTCTGCACTTATACAATCATCTTCATCTAAATATTTTACAAGTTTAGCCCTATATTCTCCCTCTACTAATACTCGCAAGTGATTACCTGGCAACTTCATAAATTGCTTTATTGTACATACACATCCAACATTATATATATCTTTTTCAGTTGGATTTTCAGTAGTTGCTTCTCTTTGACTTATTATAAATATCTTCTGATCTTCATCCATGGCTCTATTAATTGCTTCTATAGATTTCTTTCTTCCTATATCAAAGTTTAAAGCCATATGTGGAAAAATACTTAATCCCCTAAGGGGAATTAATGGAAGTTTCATTATTTGATTCTCCATAATATCTCCTCATTTCTATCTAATCTATTATTTAATCTTACTTAATTTCACATTATAAAATCTTACCTAGTTTACTCAAACTAATAATTCAACCTAAAGTATTTATATAGGAATCTTTCAGGGCAGGGCAGTGTTTTCTTTTTTATTGTAAAATACAACTTATAAAAGAAATTCCTACTTTAACAAAATATCTAAATGATATGTCGTTATTGTATTAATTATAATTAGACTAGTATATTATACCTATAAAAATATAATTTTTCAATTAAATAATCCCTATAAAAGTTTTATCCATTGAACTTCTATAGGGATTATATTTAGGCATCTAATTGAGGTAACATATTCAATTCAAACTCTTGCTCTTTTTTTTCTACACTTATGTGAAGAATTTGATCTTTTATTATTGCTTCATCTATTACTTCCTTTATAGTATTTACCGGTATTACTTTTATATCTTTATAATCTTTATATACCTCTTGCCAATTTTCTTTTGGAATTAAAACCTTTGTTGCACCTGCTTTTATAGCACCAGTAATCTTAGCTGTAACACCACCAACTGGCTTTACTTCACCATGAATAGATATTTCTCCTGTCATAGCTGTATTATTATCTACACTCCTACCTGTTATTGCACTATAGATTGCAGTAGTCATACTTATTCCAGCAGAAGGACCATCTACAGGTATTCCCCCTGGAAAATTAACATGTATATCGTATTTTTTTGTATCTATGTTATATATTCTTTCCAACACTGTAATTACATTATCAATAGAATTTCTTGCTGTACTTTTTCGTTTTAATTTTCTACCCTTATCTCCTAATTCCTCTTCCTCAACAATACCTGTTATTTTTACTATTCCTTCTCTTTCTCTTGCCTTAGTTGCTGTTGCCTCTATTTCCATTACAGATCCAACATTTGAACCATATACCGCAAGTCCATTTACATAACCAACCTTTGGTTTCGCACATATTTTTTTATTAGGCTTTGGTGAGTATTGACCATTCTCAATAACCCATTGTATTTCATTTATACTAACAGTATTTCTATTTTCATTAATTACAATTCCACAGGCTAATTGAACCAAATTTACAGCATCACGACCATTATTAGCAAACATTCCAACTAATTTTGCTGCTTCTTCTTCTATTGATATTTCAATTTTTTCTGCCGCATTTTTTGCAATTACCTCTATTTCATCCCCATCTAGGGATCTAAAGAATATTTCTACACATCTAGATCTGATAGCTGGAACTATTTCTTCTGGACTTCTAGTTGTTGCACCTATTAATCTAAAGTCAGCAGGAAGTCCTTCTTCAAATATCTCTTTAATATAAGATGGCATATTAGGATCTTCACTATTATAATATGCACTATCCAAAAATACTTTTCTATCTTCTAACACTTTCAATAACTTATTCATTTCTATAGGATGTAATTCACCTATTTCATCAATAAATAGAACTCCTCCATGTGCTTTTGTAACTGCTCCAGGTTTTGGTTGAGGTACCCCTATAACACCTAATGGACCCGCCCCCTGATATATTGGATCATGAACTGATCCTATTAATGGATCCGCTATTCCTCTTTCATCAAATCTTATAGTTGTAGCATCAATTTCTACAAAAGAAGAAGTTGCCTTAAATGGTGAAGCTGGAATTAGTTTTGCCTCTTCTAATACCAGTCTTGCTGCTGCTGTTTTTCCTATTCCTGGAGGTCCATATATTATAACATGTTGAGGATTTGGACCACATATGGCTGCTTTTAAAGCCTTAATCCCCTTTTCTTGACCAATTATATCTTCAAAATTTCTAGGTCTACTCTTTTCTGTTAGAGGCTCGGTCAAACATATACTTTTTAACTTTCTCAGCTTTTCAATTTCTTTAGTGTTCTCCTTATTAATTGTAATCTTAGATGATTTTTGTCCCTTTAATGCATTAAAGAAGTAAATTCCCATTACTATTGTAACTAATAGTTGTATTAGCATAATTAAAATCGCTACTGGTTCCATATCAATATTAGCCTACTTTATAAGCAAACTAATCTTCCCTCCCTTTACTAATTATTTAAGTCACAATAGTATTATTCACAATATATTGGATTAATATTCTATAACAAGAAAAAACTGCTGAAATTCAGCAGTTTTTATATTATGCAAGTTCAGGTGTTCTCTTTACACTCTTTTTACTATCTATTTTTAAAGGTTCTCTTTTTCCATTGTCTGCAATGATATATTCAGGAATCTTTGTATTTAAAGTTTCTTCATGAATTATAACCTTTTCTATTTCTTCACGTGAAGGAATCTCATACATTATTTCTTGCATTATATCTTCTATTATTGCTCTTAATCCCCTTGCTCCTGTGCTTCTCTTTATTGCTTCTTTAGCTATAGCTATAAGAGCATTTTCATCAAATTCAAGTCTAACATCATCAATTTCTAATAACTTTTGATACTGCTTTACTAATGCATTTTTAGGTTCACTTAATATTTTTACAAGAGCATCTTCATCTAAGTTATCTAAAGTTACTATTACAGGAATTCTTCCTACAAACTCTGGAATTAATCCAAACTTCAGTAAATCACCTGGCATTATTTGCTTAAATAATTCTCCTAAGTCTTGTTTTTCCTTAGACACCACTTCTGCACCAAATCCCATGGCTGATTTTTGAGTTCTCTTTGTTATAATTTTTTCTAATCCATCAAAAGCTCCACCACAAATAAATAATATATTAGATGTGTTTATTTGGATAAACTCTTGATGTGGATGTTTTCTTCCTCCTTGTGGTGGTACAGAAGATACAGTTCCCTCAAGAATTTTAAGCAAAGCTTGCTGAACTCCTTCACCAGAAACATCTCTAGTTATAGATGGATTTTCAGACTTACGTGCAATCTTATCAATCTCATCGATATAGATAATGCCTCTTTCAGCTCTTTCTATATCATAATCAGAGTTTTGAATTAATTTTAATAATATATTTTCTACGTCCTCACCTACATATCCAGCTTCCGTAAGAGTTGTAGCATCTGCTATTGCAAAAGGTACATTTAACATTTTTGCTAGTGTTTGAGCTAATAAAGTTTTACCTGAACCTGTTGGTCCTAAAAGAAGTATATTACTTTTTTGTAGTTCTATATCATTATCCATAACATTAGAATTTATTCTTTTATAATGATTATACACTGCTACAGACAAAGCCTTTTTAGCATCATCTTGCCCTACTACATACTGATCTAAATACTTTCTAATTTCTTTAGGTTTAGGTAATGTGCCCATGTCAATTTGGACATCCTCTTCTCTTTCATCTACTATGATTTCAGAACAAAGCTCGATGCACTCATCGCAAATATATACACCTGGACCTGCAATAAGTCTTCTTACTTGCTCTTCACTTTTTCCACAAAAAGAACATTTAAATTTTTTCTTTTCTTCATTTCTTGGCATGTTGACACCCCTTTAAAGCTATTTCTTTTTAACAATTACTTCATCTACTAATCCATATTCCTTAGCTTCATCCGCGGACATAAAATAATCTCTTTCAACATCTTGTTTTATTTTATCTAAAGGCTTGCCTGTTCTTTCACTTAATATTTCATTAAGAGTTTCTTTTATCTTTAATATTCTTTTAGCATGAATATCAATGTCAGTTGCTTGACCTTTAAATCCACCTAACGGCTGATGTATCATTATCTCACTGTTAGGAAGCGCATATCTTTTTCCCTTTTGTCCTGCTGCAAGTAAAAAAGCTCCCATAGATGCAGCCATCCCTACACAAATTGTAGAAACCTCAGACTTTATATAGTTCATCGTATCATAAATTGCCATTCCAGAAGTTATTGAACCACCAGGGCTATTTATATATAGATATATATCCTTATCTGGATCCTCTGACTCTAAAAACAAAAGTTGTGCTACAATTAAACTAGCAGTAACATCATTTACTTCATCAGATAAAAAAATAATTCTTTCTTTTAATAATCTAGAATATATATCATAAGATCGCTCGCCCTTACCCGTTTGCTCTACAACCATTGGTATATAACTCATAATTACAACCTCCTTACTATTGTAAATATATTAGAATATTTACTATTATATCCTCATTAAAATTATTTTAACCTATTTTATTTAAAATAATTGCCAGTATATACTGGCAATTATTAATTAACTTAAATAGTTTTGCTATTTTCCATTATCATGTTCTTAACTTTTTCATTTACTATTTGAGTTCCAAGATATTCTCTTTGAACTTGAACTAATCTATCAACAGTTTCTTCCAATTTCTCAGCTTCACCATACTTGCTAGCAATCTCTGTAGCTTTTTCTCTTATCTCATCTTCTGATGCCTCAATTTTCTCAACTTTAGCAATTTCACTTAATACTAATTCATTTTTAACATTTTTAGTTGCTATATCTTTCATTTGTTCTCTAAAGTCAGCTTCTGAAGTATTTGTAAACTTGAAGTAACTTTCTATATCTAAACCTTGATACTTTAATCTATTCTCTAAATCTTGTAGCATTCCATCTAATTCTCTATTTACCATAGCATCTGGAATTTCTACATTAGCATTAGCTACTACAGTTTCTATAACAGCCATTTCATATTCATTTATTACTTTCAACTCGTTAGCTTTTACTAATTCTTCTCTTATACTATTTCTAAGTTCCTCTAAAGTTTCAAATTCAGAAACCTCACTAGCGAATTCATCAGTTATCTCCGGTAATTCTTTTTTCTTAACAGATTTAACTGTTACTTCAAATTTAGCTGGTTTTCCATTTAAATCCTCTTTTCCATATTGTTCTGGGAAATTAACGTTTACGTCTTTAGACTCTCCAGCTATTAATCCAACTAATTGATCTTCAAAGTTATCAATAAAGCTACCTGAACCTATTTCTAATTCGTAATCTTTAGCTTCTCCACCTTCAAAAGCAACTTCATCTACATAACCTTTGAAGTCTATAACAGCTATATCACCTTTTTCAACAGCTCCCTCTTTAACTTCTACTCTTGTATTTTGAGCTTGTAATTCTTTTAATTTATTTTCTACATCCTCATCTGTAACTACTACTTCTTCTTTCTTTGCTTCTATTCCCTTATAATCACCTAATTCAACTTCTGGTACTACTGGTACTGAAGCAGTATATATAAATTCCTTGCCTTCACCAATTTGAACAATATCAATTGATGGATAATCTACTGGATTTATATTATTTTCTGCTAATACTTCTGGATAAGTAGTTTCATATATGTAGTTTATAGCATCCTCATATAATGCACCTTCACCATAGTATTGTTTAATTATATTCATTGGAGCCTTACCTTTTCTAAATCCAGGCACATTGAATTTTTTCGCATTTTTTCCATAAGATTTTTTAACAGCCTCTGCAAATTTATCTGCCCCTATTGTTACTTCAAATTTAACAACGTTTTTTTCTAGCTTCTCCATTTTAACGTTCATTATTTCTTCCTCCTAATATTCCCAACTCTGTATTTCTTAAAATTATAACATAAATTTAGTAAAGTAAATAGTACATTTCATTATTTAACTGTTAGTCAGATACATCATCATTCTCTAAATTTATGATAATAAATTAAATATTACCTAATAAATTATACAATAATACTATTATTATGTACAATACTTTTTGCCATGATATATTTATTCAATTATTTTACCATTTTTATCCACGATTATTTCTTTATTATCTAAAGATATAGTAAGACCCTTATCTGTTATTTGTCCCACTTCAAAAGTTTTTCCTTTTACATTATAATATGCCCTATGAGTATTACTCTCCATATTATATATCCACAAATACTTATCATCACTATTATTTATCCAAGGCAAGCTACTAGAATATGCAATATGTGTATTGTCAATAAATTGAGCACTTTCAACCCATTTATAAGAAGGATTATATTTTAATACATTTTCCTTTTTAAATACTTCATTAGTAGTTGACACATACTGTTCATTGGTGATGTTTATTAGTTTCTCTTTACTATTTACAATATACATATCTTGAGCTTCTTTGTCTAAAATTAAAATCACTTCTTGAGATGGGGCTATACTACATTTAACTTGTGAATCTGAATCAATTGTGTTGATTTTCTTAACTTGATCTTTTTCTTCATAATTAATAGTAATTTTTTTTCCTGATTTAAGAACTATATCTGAATAGGTTTTAGTAGACTTTTCTTCTAAAACACTTTCCTCTTCAGAACTTTCTTCAGTTTTATTCTTATTTTCTTCTGACTTATGGTTACTATCCTCTATTCTTTCTTTAATGAAAAATTTTTTTATAGCCACTATTCCTTCTCTATTAGTAAAAACTAATCCAGTTATCCCAATAACCATTATTATAATCAAAAATATAATCATATATTTTATACGCCTCAGCTTTAACTGTCTGCGATAATCTTTACTAAACATACTTGGCTTTTTCCTCACAGCTTTTACCTCCATAGTTAACTTTATTATTTTAATAATACATTTTGATTAATAATTATATTCTTATAACTTATTATAACTCAACTTATTATAAATTAACATTTTTTTATACCAAATCAATTTAAATTTACAATTAATTTATTTAATTATATTAACCAGCTTTATTTTTTGTTTTATGTTTCCAATTATCATTACTGTATTACTTTAATATATCAAATTATGTTTTACAACAAATTAACTTCTCTCTGTTTCAAAATTTCATTTAAGCTGTTATATCCATCTTTAGATTAACCTTTAATGAAAATTGTTAAATGCCTTCTTGCAATTATCTTTTTACTAAATTTTAGAAATTTAATCCTTTACTTGATTTAATTTTCTGAATTTTTAATCTTTTATCCCTATTAAAAAAACTGTTGTTTTCCATCTGTTATAGTTGTATAATTATAACAGATGGAAATAAAATTAAAATCAAATCAAAATTATTAATTAATAATTTTAGTACATAAAACAAATAAACTAAATCTGTTTTATACTTTGATTTTATTAAAAATTATTTTTTAGGAGGATTATATATGTTTACTCAATGGAATGGATTCAAAGGCACAATTTGGAAAAAGGAAGTTAATGTAAGAGACTTCATTCAAACTAACTATACTCCATATGAAGGTGATGCATCATTTTTAACAAGTGCTACAGAAGCTACAAATAAATTATGGAACAAAGTAAGCGAATTATTTGAAAAAGAAATAGAAAACGGTGGCGTTTTAGATGTTGATACTAAAACCATATCTAAGATAGATGCATATAACCCAGGGTATATAGATAAGAATCTTGAAAAAATTGTTGGTATTCAAACTGACGCTCCACTTAAAAGAGCTGTTATGCCTCAAGGTGGAATAAGAATGGCTGAAACTGCAGCTAAATCTTATGGATATGAAATCGACCCTTTAATTTCTGAAATATTCTCAAAACATCGTAAGACTCATAATCAGGGAGTTTTTGATGCTTATACAGATGAAATGAAATTGGCTAGAAAATATGGTATAGTAACAGGTTTACCAGATGCTTATGGAAGAGGTAGAATCATAGGTGACTATAGAAGAGTTGCTTTATATGGTATAGATAGATTAATAGAAGATAAAATTCAACAAAAGAAAAGCTTAGAAGTTAGTACTATAGATGCTGATGTTATTCAATTAAGAGAAGAATTATCCGATCAGATAGTGGCTCTTAACGAGTTAAAAACAATGGCAGCTAGTTATGGATTTGATATATCAGTTCCTGCTAAAAATGCTCAAGAAGCTATTCAATGGTTATATTTTGGGTATCTTGGTGCAATAAAACAACAAAATGGTGCTGCTATGTCTCTTGGTAGAACTTCTACTTTCATTGATATATATATTCAAAGAGATATAGATAATGGCATTCTTACTGAAAAAGATTCTCAAGAAATTGTAGATCACTTTGTAATGAAGTTAAGATTAGTAAAATTTTTAAGAACTTCTGATTATAACAACCTATTCTCCGGAGATCCAACTTGGGTTACTGAAGTAATAGGTGGTATGGGATTAGATGGAAGAACATTAGTAACTAAAAACTCTTTCAGAATGCTTAATACATTATATACATTAGGAGCATCACCTGAGCCAAACTTAACTGTACTATGGTCAACAAGATTACCTCAAGGATTTAAAGATTTCTGTTCAAAAGTATCTATTGATACAAGCTCTGTTCAGTATGAGAATGACGATTTAATGACAACTTATTGGGGTGATGACTACGCTATAGCTTGTTGTGTATCAGCTATGAAAGTTGGGAAGCAAATGCAATTCTTCGGAGCTAGAGTAAACTTAGCTAAGACTTTACTATATACTATAAATGGCGGTATAGATGAAAAATCCGGAGTACAAGTTGCTCCTAAGATGGAAAAAATAACTTCTGAATACTTAAGCTATGATGAAATTATAGAAAAATTCGATGTTATGGTAGAATGGTTAGCTAAACTTTATGTTAATACATTGAATGTTATTCACTATATGCATGATAAATACTCTTATGAATCTTTACAAATGGCTTTACATGATAGAGATGTATTTAGAACAATGGCATGTGGTATAGCTGGACTTTCAGTATGTGCAGACTCTTTATCTGCAATTAAATATGCTAAAGTTAAGCCTATTAGAAATGAACAAGGAATAGCAGTAGACTTTGAAATTCAAGGTGACTTCCCTAAATACGGAAATGATGATGATAGAGTTGATGATATAGCAGTATACTTAGTTGAAACTATGATGAATAAGATTAAAAAGAACAAAACATACAGAAATGCATATCACACTCAATCAGTGCTTACTATAACTTCAAACGTAGTTTATGGTAAAAAAACTGGTTCAACACCTTGTGGACGAAAGGCTGGCGAGCCATTCGCTCCTGGCGCTAATCCTATGCACGGAAGGGATAATAGCGGTTCTTTAGCATCTCTAAACTCTGTAGCTAAATTACCATATGAATATTCTCAAGATGGTATTTCTAATACTTTCTCAATTATTCCAGATGCTTTAGGAAAATGCTCTGAAAACAGAATATCAAACTTAAGTAACTTATTAGATGGATATTTTGTACAAAATGCTCATCACTTAAATGTAAATGTATTTAATAGAGAAACTTTATTAGATGCTATGGATCATCCAGAAAAATATCCTCAGTTGACTGTAAGAGTTTCTGGATATGCTGTTAACTTTATTAAATTAACAAGAGAGCAACAATTAGATGTTGTTAACAGAACTTTCCACGCATCAATGTAATCTGACTAAAAAGAATTAATTATAACAACATAGTAGAGATATCTTAGTTAGATATCTCTACTATATTTAGTATTTTGAAAGGAACTTAAATTAATTTTATAGAGAAATTATAGAATTTATTTTTTGTATAAAGTTAATTATATTATTTAAATTAAATTAAATTAGAAGGAGGCTTTATAATGAAAACTGGTAGAATTCACTCAATAGAAAGCATGGGCTTAGTTGATGGTCCTGGTATAAGAACTGTAGTATTTTTTCAAGGATGCAAATTAAGGTGTGCTTATTGCCACAATCCAGATACTTGGAACTTAAAAGATGGTAAGGAAGTCACTTCTGATGAAATTATAAATAAAATTATAAGATTTAAACCCTATTTTCAACCTTCTGGAGGTGGTGTAACATTCTCTGGTGGAGACCCCCTTGTTCAACCTGAATTTTTATTAGAATTATTAAAAAAATGCAAAGAACTAGGTATTCATACAGCTATTGATACCGCTGGCTATGGACATGGTGACTATGATGAAATATTAAAGTATACTGATCTAGTTTTATTAGATGTAAAGCATATTAATAGTGATGGATATGTAACTCTTACCGGTAGGGATACACAAGATGTTAACTTATTCTTGTCAGCTCTTAGAAAGTCTAAAACTTGTGTATGGGTTAGGCATGTAGTAGTTCCTGGTTATACAGATACTTTAGAGCATATGGATAAAATAGCTAATATAATAAATGAAGAAATTCCTAATGTAGCTAAAATAGAATTATTACCTTATCATCTTTTAGGTATAAATAAGTATGAGAGTTTAGGTATAGACTATAGGCTAGATGGTGTAAATCAAATGGATAAAGAAAGTTGTAGTCAACTTCAAGATTATTTAATATCTAAAGTTCAACAGAGTAAAAAGAGTAAAATTTCTTAACCTGTTAATATTTTTACATTTTTTTCCACATAATCCCCAGATTTATCCACAGGTTAGTAATAAACTATAATTTAAATCATATACTTATAAGTTATACAATTCTATTTACTAACCATCTCTTTTATGAGATAATTACTAATACATTATAATATATATAATATTCAAAATATATTTATATAAATTTTATTCAAGGGGGAAATAGTATGAGAAGTAATGCTATAGAATTTGAAAAATATATAGAAGAACATAGACTTCCATTAAACAAAGGACTCAATGTAGATGAATTTACCATCTTTTCATTTCCTGAAAAGATCACTATAAACGGAGTTACTAAGCCAGTTCTAGGCGGTGGACAAGATAGAAGAGCTGTTATATCATTAAGAGATGATGATACATTAGCTGACATCTTCTGCTTTAATATAGCCTCTATATCTAAAGATCAAGATAAATATAAGTTATATGCTTTATTCAATGAATTAAACTCTACATATAAATATGTATCCTTTTATGAGGATAATGAAGTTATAAGTGCAAAAGTATCTCTACCCTTTAATAATAACTTTGATGCAGATTTAGTTTTCCAAATGCTTTCTATAATATTTAGAGCTGTAGATGAAGAATACCCTAAAATTCTTTCTACCTTGCACAACTAAATAAACTAGAAAACTAACATGCTAGTTTTAATTTTCTAGCATGTATTTTTTTAATCATTTATGTTATTACATATAATGGCATTAACTTAATTAAAGTTAAATAAATCTCAAAGTCTTTACCATTCCAAAATTTAAATTAAAGGAGGAAAAAATGAATAAAAATAAAAATTTTACTAAAATAATACAAATTCTTCTAATAATAAATTTAATTCTGCTAGCTATAGGACTCTTCAGTAAAATGAATTTTGTACTATCTCCTATAACTACAATTCTTAATGCTATGTTTATACCTATAGTTTTAGCAATTTTTCTTTACTATTTAGTGAGACCTGTTAAAAGATTTCTTCAAAATAGGAAATTATCAAGTGGAATAGCTACAGCCCTTTCAATACTATTGATAATAGTATTAATTGTATATATGCTTATATATTCTTCATCAATAATAGCTACTCAAGGTGAAAGTTTAACCATAGCTATTATTGAGTCCGTGCAGAACTTAGCTGATAAATATAGCTACTTATTTCCACAAATTAATGAATTTTTAAATATTGGTGAATTACTTCAAAAAGCCGCTAACTATTTAGTAAATTCTTTTACAGACATAAGTAAAAACATATATGTATTTGCTAGTTCTATAGGTAATTTTATAGCTCAGATGATTTTAATACCAATAATAATGTTTTATATACTTAAAGATGATAAAAAAATATATAATACTTTCACTTCCTTTCTTCCAAGAAAATTTAAAAGTATTATATTGAAAATACTTCATGAAATTGATACAGTATTAAAACAATACATTACTTCACAGATTATGGTTGCTTGTGTCATCGGAGTTCTTATGTTTATAGGTTATGTAATCATCGGAATGCCTAATGCTCTTGTTCTATCTCTATTTTCTCTTATAACTGCCTTTATTCCTTTCTTAGGTGTAATACTGGGAATTATTCCAGCCATCCTTATATCCTTAAGTATGGGCTTTGGTATGGTACTTAAAATAATAATTCTTACAGTTGTTGTTCAACAGTTAGAAGGCAATGTTATAACCCCTAATATCACTGGTAACCAACTGAATATGCATCCACTGACAACTATTTTAGTAGTTACCATAAGTGTATACTTTGGAGGCTTCTTCGCAGCCTTCCTTGCAGTTCCTATATATAACATTGTTAAAATTCTTGTTAAGAATTTATATTGTTATTTGATAAATAAGCATAATACGGAAATTACAGTTGAAAAATAACTTTCAATATTAAAATAAGCACTATTGATTTAACTCATCAGTGCTTATTTTTTTACTCTATCATTTCTATAATATTATTGATTATGAGTAAATCTCATCATTAATGAAAAGTTAAGAATAAAATAAAAAATACCAACGATTTCACCTACTGAAATCGTCGATATCACTACATTCATGGTACACCCAACAGGATTTGAACCTGCCACCGATGGATTCGAAGTCCAGCGCTCTATCCAGCTGAGCTATGGGTGCAAAAGCGAAATATGAATTCCTTATAAAATATCTTCTCAAAAAATAAAAAATGGAGCGGGTGAAGGGAATCGAACCCTCGTAACTAGCTTGGAAGGCTAGCACTCTACCATTGAGTTACACCCGC